>CAUZWB010000199.1:0-5159 GCA_963583525.1 Verrucomicrobiia bacterium
CCGCGTACACATTGCGTCGGCCGCCCGCCGCGCCAAAAGGCAGCGCCACGAGCACCACCACCAGACAGGTGAACGGCTGCGCCAATCGCCCGTGAAATTGCGTCATCAACAACGCCGCGCGATCGGTTTTCATTCCGGGATGTAATTCCCAGTATTCCATTATTTCGCCGAGCGAAAGCCGCAGGCGCTTGGCCGCCATAATTTTGTCCATTTGGCTCACCTTGATTTCCGCCTGCAATTGCGCGGGCGATCCGCCAATAAACCGGCCGGTCAACACGTTGGTTACCAGCAACTGCGGCAGGTCATTGGTGGGCGGCCGATAGGTTTGCAGTTGGGCATCGTAAAAAACCCAAGTGCCCTGCTTCCATTCGGCCCGGCTGGCAAACAATTCATAGCGCGCATCGCGCTCCTCCCAATCCACCGCGGGTTGTTCCATTTCGCCGGTGGCGGGGTTGTACCGTTTGATATGCCAAACTTGATTTTTTGAATCATCGCGAAAATCAAGATTCACCAGCCACACGGAATTGGTGTCTCCCTTGCCCTTGACCAATCGCGTGGCTTCGGCGGTGGCCTTGGGGGCGATGAATTCGGTAACCAGAAACAAGCCGCCGCCCAGCACCACCGCCACCGCAAAGTAGGGGACGCTCAGCCGCGCCATGCTCACGCCCGCCGCGCGGATGGCCACTAGCTCGTTGTGGCGCGCGTGGTTGGTGAGCGTGTAAAGCAGCGCCAACAGCAGCGCAATCGGCAGCACGGTGGTCAGTAGCTCCGGCGTTTGCAGCAGATAATAATGCGCGATTTCGCCGGTGCCCATATTGGCGTTTTGATACACGTCCAGCCGACTGAACAAATCGAAGGCCGTCCAGAAAATCTGGAAGCCCAGAAGGCAGTAAAACAACGGCACGAATAATTCGCGCAGCAAATAGCGATCCAGCAAACGCATCCGCGCGCAGGTTACCCGCGCGCGGCGCTTGAAGCAAGGCGACGCAAGCCGAGCAATTGGCTCGCGAGTTTTCGCCTACGCCTTTAGGCTCCCTCCGTGCGTGTGACCAATCTCAACCCCGCCGACACCATCGGCGCCAGCGCCTGGCTCATCGAGTTTATGGAAAACGGCGACCACACCCTTCTGCTCGATGCCGGCACGCATCCGGGCATGGAGGGAAGCAAAGGACTGCCGCGCTATTCGCAGGTGGCAAATGCTGATGTGGAAGCCATCGCGCTCTCGCATTGCCATCACGATCACTGCGGCTCGTTGCCCGTCGCGTTGCGGCACTTTCCCCGCGCGCGGGTGTTGATGACTGAGCCGAGCTATTTCATCGTGGAACGCGTGCTGCACAATTCCGTGAACGTGATGAAACGCCAGCGTGTGGAGCAAGGCATTTGTGATTACCCGCTGTACAGCCACGAGGAAATCGACGAGCTGTCCTATTTATTCCAAGGCTTTAAATATGGCCACGAAGAACCGTGGGGCGCATTCACGGGCGAAGAGGAATCGCCCACGCTGTCCTTCCACCACGCCGGCCACGTGCTGGGCTCCGCAGGCATCCGCGTGGCGCACGGGAAGGAAAGTTTATTTTACACCGGCGACGTGTGTTTCCACGATCAAACCCTCTCGCCCAAGGCGGATTTCGACGGCGTGAAAGCCGATGTGCTCATTTTGGAAACCACCCGTGGCAACACCGAATCGCCCGAAGGCTTCACGCGCGACAAAGAGGCCAAGCGTTTTCTGGATGCCATCCGCGCCGGGCTCGACCGCAAGGCGGGCGTGCTCGTGCCGGTGTTTGCGCTCGGCCGCACGCAGGAAGTTTTGGGCATGATCGCGCTGGCGATGCAACGCGGCGAGCTGCGCAAACAACCCATTTACATTGGCGGCTTGGGGCGGGTGTTCACGGAAATTTATGACCTCGTTTCCGGCCGCGCGCCCAATCGCAGGCCGGATCTCAACCTGCACGAGGCGCTAGATCTTCGCGTGCTCGAGCGGCGGGATATGAACAAAATCAATCTCGACGGCCAGCTCTTTGTCATCACCGCCGGCATGATGAGCGAGCACACTGCGGCGCACGAACTGGCGGTGCGCATGGCGCCGGTCGAACGCCACGCAATTCACTTCGTCGGCTACGCCGCGCCCGACACTCCCGCCGGCCGACTGCGCGCCGCCGCTCGCGGGGAAGCCTTTCACTTCAGCGACAGCGGCGGCACACTCACCCGCCATTGCGAAATGGAATGCTACGACCTCACCGCCCACGCCGATCGCGAGGAGTTAGTGGACTTCGCCGTGCGTCTCAATCCGCGAACCGTGCTCCTCGGCCACGGCGAACCCGAAGCCCGCGATTGGATGGAACAAACCCTGCGCGATCGGCTGCCAAAATTAATCATCCACCAACCCGCACCGGGTGAAATGGTGGAGGTGTGACCGTAGCCCGGGAGGGCGAAGCTCCCGCACCCATCATTCCCCGCTTGTCCTTGCTCGCGTTTTGCAGTAAAACTTCCACCGTACCCGTGGCACACAACCGATCCAAAGCCGGCTTCACCTTGCCGGAAGTGCTCGTCGCCGTGGCCATTTTGGCCTTGGTGATGACGATGGTATTCGGCGTGTTCGGCTCTTTACTCACGGCCACCCGCTCCGGTGCGGAAGCCGCCGACAACACCCATCGCGAACGCATAGCCCTGCGCGCGCTGGCCGATGCCCTCGCCGGCTCCTCGTGGTATCCCCAACGCGGCCCGGGGCAATTCATTGCAGGGCAGGGGACGGAAGGCTTTAGCCAACTGGAATTGGTCACCCGCGTCCCCCCCGATTTTTGGGGCAACCGTGCACTGGGCAATTCGCCGTTGCGCCGCGTGCAATTTATCGTGGAGCCCACACCCGATGGCGGCCATCAATTGGTCCTCAAACAGGAAGCGATGTTGGCCGACACCAATTCCCTCACGCGCATGCACCGCACGGTGTTGCTGCCGAAGGTCACTCAATTTCTCATCAACCTCCGCCCGCACGGGGCCGATGCGCAGTGGCAGCCGGTTTGGAATTCCACCAATGCCCTGCCGCGCCTCGCCCGCGTGAAGCTGGCCTCGCACGAACATCAAAAACCGCGTGCCAAAGAAATGGCCGTGTACGCCAACGCCGCCACCCACGCCTCCGCCGCCCCCGGTATCGGCGCCACCACCAACATCGCCGGCGTGGTGTTTGGCGAAGGCGGATTCGACGTCGATAAAGGCTCCTCCGACGGCCGGTATATTTTCCTCATCGACAAATCAGGCAGCATGCGCGGCGAACGATTGGCCGTGGCCAAAAAGGCGCTGATGAATACGCTGCAACAAATGGAAGAGGGCAGTAAATTTTATATCTACTTTTTCAATCGCGAAGCCGACGCGATGCCCGCCAGCGCGATGCTCGATGCCACGTCGGACAACATCAACCGCATGGCTGAATGGCTGGGCACGCGCGATGCCCGGGGCGGCACCGATCCCGTCCTCGCGCTGGAAGGTGCCTTCGGCCATGAGCCCACGGAAATTTGGCTGCTCACGGATGGGCAATTCCACCCGCGCGTAATGGAAACGGTAAAACAACTCAACTCCGGCAAAGAAATCAAAGTAAACACCCTCGGCCTCGGCAACGAAATCCGCGGCCGCCGCGGCGAGGCATTGCTGATGATCATCGCCAAAGAAAACGGCGGCACTTACACGTACGTCAACCCCGAAGCCAGCGCGCCGGAGCCCGCGCCACTGAAATGAGTGAAAGATGGTGCGCGGTATTGGGCTCGAACCAATGACCTCCACCGTGTCGAGGTGATGCTCTACCAACTGAGCTAACCGCGCAAATGAGGTCGTTCTGTGTGCCAAACACTTGGGCGAGTGGCAAGCTCAATCGGACTACAATATCGCCCGGACCGTCTGCCATAAATGGCGGAAGCCCCTCGTTAAGATTGCGTGTGACCTTCACCCCTTTCTTTATAACTCCCTTCGCTGGCTTGCGACGGATAACTACGAGAATTTAGATTAGGCGAGAAGATCCTCAATGACCTCTCCCGCAACGTCGGTAAGCCGGTAGTCTCGCCCGTTGAACCGATAAGTCAGCCTTTTGTGGTCGATGCCCATCAGCTGCAGGATTGTGGCGTGTAGGTCATTTACACTGACACGGTTTTCGACGGCCTTGTATCCGAACTCATCACTGGCACCATATTGCACGCCGCCTTTGATTCCGCCACCCGCCATCCACATGGTGAAGGCGTGAGGGTTGTGATCCCGTCCCAAACTGCCCTGCGAATCTGAGGTCCGCCCAAACTCGCCACCCCAAACTACCAATGTTTCGTCAAGCATCCCGCGCGCCTTCAGGTCTGCGAGCAGGGCACCTATCGGCTGGTCGACGCTCTTGGCGGCAATACGGTGATTGGCCCCGATATCGTTGTGGCCATCCCAAGGCACGTCGGCCACACCGCCTCCGCCGCCGTTTGTCCCTGCATACAACTGCACAAAACGCACGCCGCGTTCGATCAGGCGGCGCGCTGTGATGCACTGCTTAGCTACGAGTTGAGTCTCTTTCTGATCCGTACCGTAGGCCTTGTGGATGAGCTCGGTCTCCTTGGTGAGATCCATCGCTTCGGGGGCAGCCGTCTGCATCCGGTAGGCCAACTCAAATGACTCAAGCCTCGCTGCTAGGTCAGCCTCGTGCGGCCGTAGTTCCTGATGCTTGCGGTTCATCTCCTTAAGAATATCGAGCTGCGCCCGTTGCTGCCCGTCGGTCATGCCCTTCAGGCGCGCTAGGTCAGCGATCGGCTTTTGTCCATCAATGGAGGTCGGCTGATACACTTTGGGCAGAAATCCCGGTGACCAGATCGGCTTGCCGCCGCGCGGCATCGCACCGTGCAGGACCACAAATCCGGGCAGGTTCTTGTTCTCGCTTCCCAGGCCGTAGTTAAGCCACGACCCCATGCACGGGCGCCCCTGCAGGAACATGCCGGAGTTCATCTCCAGCATTGCCGGGGTGTGGTTGTTCGACTGCGAAAAGCACGAGTAGATGAATGCCTGATCATCGACGTGCTGCGCCATGTGCGGGAATATCTCCGAAACCCACGCACCTGACTGGCCGTGTTGCTTGAAGGCGAACGGCGACTTCAGCACTTTGCCGCTGGTGGTGAAAAACCCAGTCTTAGGATCTGCCCCCT
>CAUZWB010000200.1:0-5139 GCA_963583525.1 Verrucomicrobiia bacterium
CCGTGGCCGTAACCATCTCAGCGGCCTTGGCGACAGTCTCGGCGGTGTCCGAAGCAGTCTTGGCCTTGGCGACCTCGGCATTCGCCGTGGTCAACGCCTTGTCAGCGGCGGTTTTGTCGGTCTGCGCCTTGGTCAGCGCCGTTGCGGAGGTGGTCGCCTTGGTTTGCGCGGGGTTTTGTTTTGTGGTGACGAGATCGTCGTGCGCCTTCTTAGTCGTTGTGGCGGTAGTACGCTTGGTGGTGGCGTCCTTGGTCGCGGTGGTCAATGCAGTCGCGATTTTGGTGGCGTTGACCTTGGCGGTCGCGGCAACGGTCACGGAGGCCTTGGCAGTAGCCGTGGCGCCATCAAACGCCTTTTGCGCGGTCGCCTGCGCGGCCTTTGCGGCAATCACCATCTTGTCGGCAGTGGTCTTGTCGGTGGCGGCCTTGGTGGCGACGGTCTTGGCTGTGTTTAGTTCAGTTGTGGCAGCCTTGGCCACCTTGTCGGCTTCGACAGCAACCGCGTCAGCTTTCTTCTGCTCCTCTTTGGCAGCGTCAATCTTCGCCTTCGGGACGCGGCTGTATTTGCCTTTCACCTGTGTGCGCAGATAGAGCACGTGCTCCCCAACCGGAAGCTTGTAGGTGTTTAAATTCAGGTCGAGTGTTCCCTCATCCTTGTTTTTGGCGAAGGTCACATCCTTGAATTTTGACAGCGAGCTATGGCCAAGGCACTTCACTTTCTTGTCCACGGCCTTGAAGGCGGCGTCCTGCTTGATGGTAAACGGAATCTTCAACTGACCGAAGACGGAGTGCTCATAAACCTTGTTTTCCTTGGGGGCCATGGCGACGGGGATGGTTTCCTGGTCGGTGACCTGCAACTGCAACGTGTTGGTCAGGCGCGCGCGGACTTTGCTGCGCTTGCTCGTGGTGTCGTAAGCGATGCTGGACACGCCAGCGTTACGCGCTGTTCGAGTGACAGGTTTGTCGGCAATCTTAGACTTGCCGATAATGGTGATGTTACCGAACCAGTTGGGAGCGTTGGTCTTTGCGCTGAGCATAATGAGCGCGCTGTTTTGGCCGGCGGGGATCACGGCTTTGCTGGCGGTGATGGCCGCAGGCAAACCGGCAATGGCAAGCTCAATAGGTTCATTAAAATTATCGCGCTTGAAAACCATCACCTTGATGGGCAGTACCTGGCCGCGCCGCAGGAATCCGGTGGGCATGGGCACCGCTGTATTCGCAAGGGCAATTGCTCCCTCGGGCATGGCGACAAGCCGAAAATCTGGCACTTCTTTGTGGATGGACAGCCGGTAAAGGCTGTCGGCGCTGCCACGGCTGTAAAGGTCGTAAACCAATATGCGATAGGTGCCGTCGTCGGGCACGACGAAACGGAAGGAGGGGTCGCCCGACGTGGTGTTGAAGGTTGCACCGCCGATGTTGACGGGGGTGTCCTGAACTTCTTTTACGGTGCTGATTTTCTCAACGCCCTTGTCATCCTTGGTGACCCGCTGGATGCGGAAGAAGGGATTGGTCGGCGCGCCGAGGCGTTCGCTGATGACTTCAACCCAATAGATGTCGCCTTTCTTAGCGTCAAAGGTCACCCAGTCGCGATCGCGCTGCGGAAAAAATTGGCCGACATATTCGCACGGCACGGAAATTTTCTGCGCGGCCTCCGGCTTGTTATTGTCCGTGGCGGCCTCGGCGATGACGGTGCTGTCCGCAAAATGAATGCGAACGGGGTTCGACGCGCCAGCGGGACTGGGCAGACGATAGTCGATGCCGTCAAAACCCGCCGCCACGGGGCCAATGGGCGTGCTGCTGGAAATTTTCAGGCGCGCAGCGGCATCGCCAGGTAAGGCGATGGTCACGGTTGTTTTCTGCAACGGCTTGCCGCCCAGCTCCATGCCAGCATCCTGGCCCCCGGGGAGGTTGCGGCCGTAGACGGTGTACTTGCCGTTGCTCCCGGGTTTGCCGACGGGCGGGATGATGAAATCAATGTGCGGGCGCTGCGAGATGGTAAGGCGAAATACGTGCTCCGCGCCGCCGCCGTAGGTGAAGTCGTGCATCGCGACGTAGAAATCGCCGTCGCCGGTCGGGGTGAAATCAAGCGGCTCGCCAAAGCGACTGCGCTCCAATTCCAGTCCGGTGACGTCCTTAAGCACAAGCACGGGGGCCATTTTCGAATCGAGCTCACTGGCCTGGCAATTGACCAGCACGCGCTGGCCCTTTTTGAGCGCTACTTTAAAATAACTGTAATTACGCGCGCTGGCCTGACCGTTGATGGTGGTGCCAAGCTTGGTTTCCATCGCCTTCTCGGCCGAGCTGCCGGCGGTGGATTTTTCCTCCGGCAAATCACCGACTGCAAAGGCGCGCACGTTCGAAATGCCAAACAGGCCGCCGCCGACTTGCACGTCAAAAATTCCAACGGGCACATTCTTGGCGATGGAGATGGTGTATTGGTTGGCCACCACGTTGCCTTTATCGTCTTTTTTTTGCGCGGCGGTGATGCCGTTGTGCGAAAAGAACAGCGCGCTGGAATCGTCGAGGTCGCCCCCGGCAATGGTGACATCGATGCTGGTGCCCTGCTGGCCGCCGGCGGGAAAGATGCTATTCATGCGCGCGCGCGGGAGCTGCTGCGCGGAGGTGTCGAACGCGGCCACTAGCGCCGCGAACATGCCAAGGAGGGAGAGTGCCTTTTTCATGTCTGTGCTTTTACTTTATTTGATAGTGGAGTGTTTAAAATAATTCTTCAATCGGCTCACCGAACGGTAGCACGGGGTGCGGGCGGCCGGCGAAATCTTTGTATTGCTCGGTGGTGTCCACACCCAAGTGGCGGTACATCGTTGCGAGGACATCCTGCGGGCGCACGGGGCGGTCTTTCGGTAATGCGCCTTTGTCGTCGGACGAACCGACCACGGTGCCGCCGCGAATGCCGCCGCCGGAGATCGCCGCGCTGAACACGCCGGGATAATGGTCTCGGCCGCCGGTGGCGTTGACCTTGGGTGAGCGGCCAAACTCGCCCCAAGCGACAACCATCACGCTGTCCATGAGGCCGCGTTGCTCGAGATCGGCCAGCAGCGCGGTGTACGCCTGATCCCAGCGCGGCAGAAATCCGTCCCGCATACTCTCGTAGCCTTTCACATGCGTGTCCCACCAGCGAAGATCGACGGTGACCAACCGCACGCCCGCCTCCACCAATCGGCGGGCGAGCAAAATTCGTTGGCTCCACGCGGGCACGCCGCAGCGATCGGGCGTGGGCGCGTTGTAGCGCTCCATGAACCCATACCGCTCGCGGATGGCCATTGGCTCAGCATCAAGGTTGAAGGCATCGCGCGCCTTAGAGCTGGTGACAATATCCAATGCCTGTTGTTGGAATTTATCAATGGCTTCCGCATTGCCGGTGTTGTCGATATCGCGGCGGATTTTGTCAAAGCTGCCGAGAAGGTTTCGCCGTGTATCGAGCCGGTTGAAATCGAGGCCGTCGGTTAGTTCAAAATTGGGCACCTCAAATTTGCCGCCGTTTTTTGGCCACGTACTGTCGTTGGCGGGGTCGGCCTGAGTGTAAAACGGCCCGTATTTTTTCCCGAGATAGGCGGGCTCCACGCCGGGCAATGTGCGGGGAATCATCACGTACGGCGGCAGCTCGGGGCTCAAATGGCCGAGTTGCTTAGCGACGATTGAACCGCAGCTGGGGTAACTGTTTTCGTTCGGGTTTTTTCCGGGCGGATAGCCGGTAAACAGAATCTGATCGCCTGCAGAGTGGCCGGCGTTCTTGTGATGGAGGCTGCGGATGATGGCAAACTTGTCGGTCATCTTCGCGCACTTCGGCAGCAGATCGCAGATGTGAGTGCCGGGCACTTTGGTGGGCATCGCGCCAAACGCGCCACGGTATTCCTTGGGGGCATCGGGCTTGGGATCCCATGTTTCGTGCTGGCTCGGGCCGCCACGTTTCCAGAGAATGATGACCGATTTGTCGCGCGAAACTTTTTTGCGGTTTTGGGTCGTCGCCTCAAGCCGCATCAAATTGGCGAGCGACAACCCGCCGAACCCCAGCGCACCGGCCTTTACGAAACCACGCCGATCCATTGCATCGGATGCGAGGTTGCGCCGGAACTCCGCGCACCCGACGCGGTCTGCTCGTTTGCCTTCGCTCATCAAGCCTCCCAGTTAGTGGTTGAAGAGAAACTCCTTTGTGTTAAAGAGCGCCCAAATGATGTCCTCGTAGGAATTTTTCCGGACGGCGGGTTTTTCCTTGCCGTCACTGTCCTTGATGATGCGATCCAGATGTGCGCGCGCGAGCAGCACTTCGCTGCCGCTGGGCTCACGGGAAAAGGCCAGCAGGAACAGGCTGCGGATTTTCTTTTCCTCTTCGACCGACATCGCCACTTGCGCTTTTTCGAACGCAGATTTCGCAGCGACGGCCTTGTCTTGCGCAGGTTTTTGCAGGTTGGCGATGAGATCGACCAACGCTTTCTTGGCTGCCTCAGTCTTGGCGGCTGCGGTGACTTTCTCGACTTGGGCGTTCGCTGCAGTCAGTGCTTTGTCGGCGGCGGCTTTTTCGTTTTGCGCCTTGGTGAAGGCCTCGCTGACAGGCGTTTTGGCGCCGGCCAGTTTTGCCGCACGGCCATTGCCGCTGGCGAGTTTGCCCTGAATGTCCTTCGAATTGAGCAGGTGCAAACTCTGCGCGAGGCTGGCATCGCTGGAACGCTCGCACTCGCAGGAGCTGGAGCTATCCGGCCGACCGAACACCGTTAGAAAATACGACTGGCTGTTGAACGAGTTATCCGGCAACTGCACCGCGCGTGTGCCCACCGGCAGCCCGCTAAAGCTCGCCTGCGAATCAGTCATCTGGTTGATGGCATCGTAGAGCACCTCGGCATTCAGGCGCTTGGGATAGTAGCGGCTGAAGTAGGTTTTGTCCTTCGCGTTGAAGTCGTTGGGAATCGAGCTGAGCTGATAGGTCCGCGACTGGCAAATCGTCCGGATGAGCTGTTTCATGTCAAACCCGCTCTTAATGAAATGCTGCGCCAACGCCTCGAGCAGTTCAGGATTTACGGCGGGGTTCGTCTCGCGCATGTCATCCTCGGGCTCCACGAGGCCGCGGCTGAAGAAATGTTTCCAGTAGCGATTCACTAAAGTTTGCGCGAAGAATGGGTTCGTC
>CAUZWB010000201.1:0-5138 GCA_963583525.1 Verrucomicrobiia bacterium
CGGAAGTGGAGATGATCAAGAATTGGATTGTTGAAGAGTGGGGTGAGTGAGCCGTCACCGGCCGCGATTGAGAGAACCCTAAACTCCAATCACTGCTTCGAAAGTTTTTCCAATTGCAGCCGCAAGGGTTCCAAATCGGGGTCAACGGAGGCGGCGTTTTTCACGGCGTTGGAATCCATTTCTAGCGCGGAGGCGAGTTCCTCGGCGGCTTCGTGAATGCGGCCTAATTGCGCGAGATAACAGGCAAGGTTGTAGGGGATGACCCATTGATCGGGAAAACTGCCGCGCACGTGGTAGAGCAAATCGAATGCTTCTTCCGTGCGCTCGAGTTCGTGCAGGGCAAAGGAGCGATGGATCCAGCCGCCGGGGCGGTCGGGCGCTTGTTGCACCAAGAGGTCGGCAGTCTTTACGCAGGCGGGCCAGTTTTGTTCCTGCGCGAAAAGTAGCCAACTCACTTCAAGTACGTCCGGATGATTCAGCCGGTTTTTGGCAATTTGCTCTAACTCCGCCAGCGCCTCAGCGGGGTTGCTCAATTCCAGCCAACCCTCCGCGGCGCGGAGGTGATGTCGTTCAGTTGGTTTGAGTGAGCGCATGGTACTGTAAAATCTCTTTGGATTTATAATTGATTCTGTTCGACGCTAGAAGGGTGTGACGTTAACCTGCACAGACCCTCGCCTAAAACAATATACTCCAGAACTACAAATTATGCAAAACGGGAATGAACCCACCTTTCGCGAAAATGTCGACCGCATGTTCGACCGCGCTGCTGCCACACTAGACCTGCCAATGGGCTTGGCCGATCAAATCCGTACGTGCAACGGAGTGTACCAAGTAAAATTTGGCGTCGAACTGCGCGGCGGTTATCAAGTCATCACCGGTTGGCGCGCGGTGCACAGCGAGCATCAACTGCCGGTGAAAGGCGGCATCCGCTACGCGTATTTTGCAAATCAGGAAGAAGTGGAAGCCCTCGCGGCGCTAATGAGCTACAAGTGTGCGATTGTCGATGTCCCCTTTGGCGGCTCAAAAGGCGCACTCCGCATTCGGCCCAAAGATTACACCGAGGAAGAACTCGAACACATTACCCGCCGCTTTACCTCGGAACTTGCCAAGCGCGGACTCATCAATCCCGGCCTCAATGTGCCCGCGCCGGATATGGGCACGGGTGAGCGCGAGATGGCGTGGATGGCTGATGAGTACCACCAACTTTTCCCCAACGACATCAACGGCTTCGGTTGTGTGACCGGCAAACCGGTTTCGATGGGCGGCATCCTCGGGCGCACGGAGGCCACAGGCCGCGGCGTGCAATTTGGGTTGCGCGAATTTTTCCGGCATCCGCACGATGTGAAATCCGCCGGGCTCACCGGCGATCTTGGCGGCAAAACGATGGTCGTCCAAGGCCTCGGCAACGTGGGCTATCACGCGTCAAAATTTTTCAGCGAAGAGGATGGCGTGAAAATCACCGCCGTCATCGAACGCGATGGCGCGGTGATCAATGACGACGGCCTCGATATCGAGGCGCTCTATCAGCACAAGCTCGACACCGGTGGCGTCAAAGGATTTTCCGGCGCGCAACACATCGAAGACGGTGCGCCGGTTTTGGAAAAAGAATGCGACATCCTTTTGCCCGCCGCAATGGAAGGCCAAATCACGCGCAAAAACGCCGACCGCATTCAAGCCAAAATCATCGCCGAAGCCGCCAATGGCCCCGTGACTTTCAATGCCGATCAATCCCTCCGCGAACGCGGCGTGGTCATTATTCCCGATGCATTTCTGAATGCTGGCGGTGTGACGGTCTCGTATTTTGAGTGGATCAAAAACCTGTCACACATTCGTTTCGGCCGAATGGAGCGGCGTTACGAAGAGGCCAAAGGCCGCGCTCTCGTTGAAGCCATCGAAGAAGCCGTCGGCAAAAAAGTCAGCGACAGCGTCACGCAACGTCTTATCCAAGGCGCCGACGAACTCACCCTCGTCCGCTCCGGCCTCGATGACACCATGCGCGAAGCGTACAATACAATTGCGGAGATTCATCGTTCTCGCGACGCCGTGGAAGATTTACGTACGGCTGCCTTTGTGCTTGCCATCGAAAAAATTGCCCACTGCTACAGCAGCATGGAGTTATAATCAATCCGGCCTGCTGGAATTATTGCTGAAATTTCCAAAGATGTTCGGCGGTGCGTATGAAGAGCGCCCCGTCAGCGACTGCGGGGGAAGCGAGTGCTCGCTCGCCAAGCTTGTTTTTTGCGAGGACCGTGAATTTCTTCCCTGCTGTGACCACAGTGACCACTCCGGATTCGTTGGTGAAATATATTTTCCCATCCGCGTAAATGGGCGAAGCCGAATGGCCGCCGCCGAATCGTTCGCTCCAAATCACTTTGCCGGTTTTAGCTTCGATGCAACTGCCGATGCCGCCATCGGAAACCATGTAAAGTTCGGTACCCACCAGCAACATGCTCGGTGTGTGCGGGGCGCCTTTTGTCAGCGTCCACGCCAAATGTGAATCGGTTACATCGCCCTTGCCGCCGAGCTTTACCGCGATTGCCTTGGCGCGGTCGAAGCCCGTGCTAAAAAAAACCATGCCGTGCCCCACCACCGGCCGAGGCACCACTGAATATCCATCGAACGTGGCGCGCCATATTTCTTTGCCGGTGTCTGGATGATACGCGCCGATCATGTCGCTGCCCGGGAGCAGGAGTTGAGTGCCGGTACCCGTTCGAAGCACGAGCGGCGTGCTGAAGGAAAACTTTCGTTTTGCGTTTACACTGCGGTTGACGCGCCAAACAATTTTTCCGTTTTTGGCATCAAGCGCCACCACGAACGGATTCTTCGAGCCATCGCAACTGAAAATCAAATTACCGTTCACCAGCACGGGTGTGCCACCATTGCCGTGGACTGATGAGTATTTCAGGGTTTCGTTTTTCCAAATTATTTTCCCGTCAAGATCAAGGCAAACGGTGCCCATGTGGCCGAAGTGTGCAAAGATGCGATTCCCGCTTACAATGGGTGAGGGGCTTGCCTGACTATTCTTTCGGTGTGTGCGTGTTGCCTTTGCCACTTTGATGAGCGGATGATTCCAAGCGATTCGGCCTGTCGTTGCATCCAGGCACAGGGCATTGAGCGAAAAACCATCGCCCACAGTGAGGGCAGAGGTGAGGTAAATTTTCCCCTTCACAATTGCTGGAGTACTCCAGCCTGATCCGGGCACGGGGACTTTCCATTTAAGATTTTTATCAGCCCCAAACTCGATCGGGAGCTTTTCTCCGTCCGCATGGCCTTGTGCGCCGGGCCCCCGAAACTCCGGCCAATCAGCAGCGGTAGCATCGATCAAATTCAAAGACAAAATAGTAATGGATAAAAGAATAGCGCGTTTCATTGGCGTGATTGTGCGCACGTGAATCTTGCACGTCAAGAAGTGCTACTTGGTTAAGCGTTGTTTTTTGGGTGAAAATTTTGCAGAATCTTTTTTACGATGTCTGTTCTTGAAATAAAATCCGCTGTCCAGTGTCAACACGATCTGGTTGCACTGGGTGAAATTATGCTGCGGCTCGATCCCGGCGAAGGACGCGTGCGCACGGCGCGGCAGTTTGATGCGTGGGAAGGCGGCGGCGAATACAACGTGGCGCGTGGCTTACGGCGTTGCTTTGGCTTGCGCACCGCGGTGGTGTCCGCCTTTGCCGATAATGAAGTGGGGCGTTTGGTGGAGGATTTCATACTGCAAGGCGGCGTGGGCGTGGACTACCTTCAATGGCGGGATTATGACGGCATCGGCCGCACGGTGCGCAACGGGCTAAACTTCACCGAACGCGGCTTTGGCATTCGTGGTGCGAAAGGCGTTCCCGATCGCGGCAACACCGCCGCCGCGCAGCTCAAAAAAGGCGACATCGATTGGCAGAAAATTTTTGGCGAAGACGGCGCTCGCTGGTTTCACACGGGTGGGATTTTCGCCGCGCTTAGTGACACCACCCCCGAGGTCGTCATCGAAGCCGTGGAAGCGGCCAAGCAACACGGCACGATTGTTTCGTATGATTTGAATTATCGTCCAAGCCTGTGGGAAGGCATCGGCGGCCACGCCAAGGCGCAGGAAGTGAACCGCGAGATTGCCAAACACGTGGACGTGATGATCGGCAACGAGGAGGACTTCACCACGTGCCTCGGCTTCGAGGTCGAAGGCGTCGACGAAAATATCTCAACCATCGAAGTGGACGCCTTCAAAAAAATGATCGGCACCGCCGTGGAGGCGTTTCCGAATTTCAAGGCCACGGCCACCACCTTGCGCGCCGTGCAAAGCGCCACGGTAAATGACTGGGGCGCAATCTGCTGGGCGGGCGGTGAATTTTTTGAAGCCACGAATCGGAAGGGGTTGGAAATTCTCGACCGCGTGGGCGGCGGCGACAGTTTTGCCAGCGGTTTGATTTATGGATTCCTCACCACTGGTGATCCCCAACAAGCCGTAGAATACGGCGCGGCTCACGGTGCTTTGGCAATGACCACGCCGGGGGATACTTCGATGGCTACGCTGGCCGAAGTCGAGCGATTGATGTCCGGCGGTGGCGCGCGAGTGCAGCGGTAGGGACGCGCTGTGCGCGTCGGTGGACACGCCCAGCGTGTCCCTACCGAAGTGCCACAATTTCACCCGACTCAATCGAACGCCCTGCCGCTTCGCATAATTCGACCGACTCCGCACCATCGGCGGCGGTGACTACGCTGGGCGGTTTGCCATCGCGAATACATTCTGCAAAGTACGCGATTTGGCCGGCGTAGCCGTCGGGCGCATCAAGCTTGAGCGTTTCGAGCTCTTTGCCTTGCTTGAAAATTTTCAGACAATCTTCCTCGCGCGTGTTGTCGAAATCCGCCGTGGCGTGTTCAAAGTTTACGGTGTATTCCATGCTGAACCCGAAGCCTTGAGTCATCGCCCAGCTGCCTTCGGCGGACACTGCCGCGCCGCAGTCCACCTCGTACTGCGCCAGCACGTGATCGATCTCGCCGCTGACTTTGGTGTGGCCTTGGGCGTACATGGATTTGGGTTCGCCAAAACAGTAGCGCACAAAATCCGCATCGTGAATATGTAGGTCCAACAACGCGCCGCCGGATTTTTTGCCATCGAAAAAAGTATTTTGACCCCAAGCCGGTGCTTCCGCCAC
>CAUZWB010000202.1:0-5130 GCA_963583525.1 Verrucomicrobiia bacterium
GCCGCTCATCTGCGCCCTGCGCCAGTTCCCCAATATAAATCACATAGCCGGGCACTTCGGTGACAAAGGTATTGGCCGAAAGGAGCTTCGCGGGATTGGACAGCGCCATGTCATAAACCAATTCCTTGTACGCCGTGCGACAACGCGGGGCGATGGAAAGATTAATCCACGCGTTCAACCCGCTGAACCCCACCGCCAGCAACAACACCGGCGCCACGAGGCTCACCAAACTGATCCCGCCCGCCCGCGCCGCGGTGAGTTCCTGATCCGCGCTGAACCGCCCGAACACCAGCAGCATCGCCGTCAGCAACCCCATCGGCAGCGAAAACGAAATCACGAAAGGAATCAGCAGCACAAACGCTTTGCCCACGCCCATCAGCGAAGCCTGCCCGCGCACCACCAGCGCCAGCACCTCTTTCATTGCGTTGCCCATCAGCAGCACGGCCGTGAACACCCCCACCGTCAGCACCAGCGTAGCCAGCACCTCCCGCAGCAAATACCGATGCAGTGTTCTCATTGCGAACTTGCGAAACAACTTGCGAAACCCATCCCGCCGCAATTTACGCCAAGCGCGCGTCCGTGTCACGAGGGGAAAATTGGAGTGAAAAATGGTGGCTAGACCCGGGTTCGAACCGGGGACACACGGATTTTCAGTCCGTTGCTCTACCAACTGAGCTATCCAGCCACAAACCGCCTTGGCACATTCGTGCCGACGGGCCGGTCACTATGCCCAAAACAATCCGACGGGCAAGCCATTTTCACATCGACCACTCTTGCGTCCGCCGCGCGCGGGCCGTACAATCCCGGCCGCGAAAAAACCATGCCTACTTATATTTACCAAACGCTTCCCAAGAAAAAAGGCCAGAAATCCAAGCGCTTCGAGGTGGTGCAGAAGATGAAAGACAAGCCCCTCACCAAGCATCCCAAAACTGGCGAGCCGGTCGAGCGCGTCATCACCGGTGGCTGCGGCGTCGTCTTCCACGGGGCAAGTATCATGAGCATGAACGTGCCCAAAGGAACACGCTGAGGAATTTGATGTAGCCCGGGCCGGTGGCCCGGGAGGTTTTTGGAGGGGAGATCCGGGCCACCGGCCCGGGCTACATTATTTCACCTTTTTCAATTCGCCCTTAGAGGTGATTTCGATTTCGGCTGCGCCTGCGGGGATTTTGCTGGTGGTGGTTTTGCCGTGGGGCCATTGGACTTCGATTTCCGCCGGTGCCGCAGCAGAGGAAGGGCGGGCAAGGATGAGCACGGCGGAATCCTGCGACCAATAGCCGGAACCGGCGGTGACAATTTTGGCGGGGCCTTTTTTGTCATCGGCAAAAATCAGGCGGGCGATGGCGCCCACGCCGGTCGGATTTGCGGGGCCGGCGTTGAGGCGCACGCGCAGGCCGGGGTGGCCGTGGGCATTTTGGTATAGGTGGGTGGCTGCTCCATTTTGGCTGACCACGAGATCGGGACGCCCGTCGTGATTGTAATCTGCAACGGCGGAGCCGCGTTGTTCGCCATATATTTTAAGGCCGGATTTCTGACCGGGCACGGAAGTGAAGCCGCCCTTGCCATCGCCGCGCAACAGTAAGCCGCGTCCGCCATCGCTGCGTGGGGTTTCGCGTTGGGAGGCAAAGAAGTTTTGCGCCACAAAAAGGTCTTCGTAGCCGTCGCCATCGAAGTCGGCAACGTTCATGCCGAACACCGGTGCGAATTGGGCCTCGGCTGGGAGTGCGCGCGGCGTAAATGTGTTGCCGCGGTTGAGGAACAGTGTGTGGGAAAGGGTGTTGGCTTCCAGTGCCTTACCATCCTTGAGGCACTCGCCGTAAACTTTCTCCAGACTGCCCGAGCCAAATTGATCAAATGATTGGTTGCGTTGGCCGATGAAGGGCATGGCGTTCATGGAACAGGAGCGGCCGCGTTCGGGAACCCATTTTCCGGTTTCTTTGTCGTAATGGTTTTCGACAATGTCGATCACGCCATTGTTATCAAAATCGCCGTAGGCCATCCGCAACGGTTCGGTAATGGAATAGGATTGTTCGTACTTGCTGTTGCGGCCCCAATTGCCGGCGACGATATCGAGCCGGCCATCGGCATCAAAGTCGCCGAGGGTAACGCTGTTCCACCAGCCTTTGTGGGCATCGAGCCCAAATGCTTTGGTGGCATCGGTGAATTGTCCGTTTTGGTTGCGGAGGATTTTTACCGGACCCCATTCCAGAGCGAGCACGAGGTCGGGGTCACCATCGCCATCGAGGTCGCCAAATACGGCGCCGCTGACGAGGCCCAGTTGTTTTAAGGCGCCTGCATTTGAGTTGTCGCGTTTCAATTCGCCATTTTGATTGATGAATAATTGCGAGTCGGCCGGCTCGGGATAACGCTCCGGCACCATGCGACCGCCAAGGAAAAGGTCGAGGTCGCCATCGCCGTCCACATCGGCCAAGGCCATGGGGCCGGTGGTGGAGCGTTGGCTGGGCAGGGAAAATTGGATGGAAAAATCCTTGGCGGGATTCAGGCCGCGCAGAGGTGCCCGATTGAATGCTTTGCCGGGTGCCTCAAAATTGGAGATGCCGGTGAGCAGGGTGGGGGCGGCACCGGGTTTGGGGGTCCACCCGATAACGCCGGTTTGATCTAGATCAGCGACCGGGCCGCGGGCAATTTTGAATCGCCCGCCCGGTTGCCCGTGATAAATCAACATCGGCCGTCCGCGGCCCGCAGCGATTATGAGATCGTCGAGGCCGTCCTGATTCACATCTGTCCAAGCCACGCCGGGGCCAAGTTGGCTGAGGCGATTAGGCAGCAGCGGTTGATACGCGAAATCATCGAACGGGGTTTCCGAGTGGCCCACGCGCATCGGGCCATCTGGCATTTGGATATCCAGTTTCTCAAAATCTTTTATAAACAGCGTCTTCACGGGAGCGGTGGCTGGGATTGGGTGTGGGGTATCTTCACCTTGCGAAATTTCGTAAAGGTGATTGGGCTTCACATTAGAAATGACACGCCGGGTGAAGGTGCCTCGGTCGCGCCAGATGATTTCGAGCTTCAAGCCCTCAGTGATGGTGCCGGTGCCAAAGACGGCCAGCGGATCGCTGCCGGAGGCGTAGCCACCGCCGCTGTGGATTTCCTGTTCCATCGGGGCCAGGCCATTGGCTTTACCGGGGCCGCCGAGGAGGCGAACCTTCGCGCCGATGGCCTGCACGTTGCCGGGCCGGCCGATGAGGCGGACGGCGACGCGCGGGGCGTTGGATTCGTTGCGATAAATTTCCAGCGGTTCGATGTTATTGAAGATTAAGTCCAAGTCGCCGTCGCCATCGAAGTCCGCCTGCGCCAACCCGCCGGACACGGCCTTGTATTTCTCATACTTGACCTTGTCCTCGTCCTGAATTTTTTTGGCGAATCCCCACGGGTCGCTTTTGTATTCAAAGGTGAGATTGCCTCTGTTCCGATAGATGATATTTTGCGTGGGCAGCTTAGGATAAACGGTGGATTTAAGAAGTGTATTGATGGTGGATGCACCTTGAATAGCATTCGAGATTTCCGCCGTGGCATCGGCATCCATAAAATCGCGAATCATTCCGGTGGCCACAATGAGATCTTCATAGCCATCCAAATCCACATCAGTGAAGGCCAGGCCCCATGACCACTCGGACGCTTTTACGCCGGCGAATTGTGCGATTTCCGTCCACGTGCCGTCGCCGCGGTTGAGGTGCAGAGTGTTTTGCATGATTTGCGGGCGATTATGAATGAGGCCAATGGCGGCATCGGTGGTCTGCATCATTCCCATTTGAGTTTTGCGCCGTTTATGTGAGCGGCTGAGCATATCCGCGGTGATGAAATCCAAATGCCCGTCGCGATTAAGGTCCGTAAAATCGATGCCCATTGAGAATTGGCTGGTGCGGCGCAGGGCGATGGGTTCGATTAGCGTAAAGTTGCCGCGGCCGTCGTTGCGCCAAAAGCGGTCGGCCCAGTCGAAGTCGGAGCACACGTACAAATCCGGATCGCCATCGCCATCCACATCGCGAAACGCGGCCTCATGGCTGGGATCTTTGGGCATGGCGATGGGCCGGCCTTGTACATCGCGAAAGCGGTGGTCGTTATCCGTGACCGCGCGAAAGTTGCCGCGGCCGTCATTCAGGTAAAGATGGTCCTGCATATTGCAGACATCAATGACCACTTGGCCGGTGGTAGGCACTTTGCGAAACGAATAAATCTTGAGCCATTCATCGGGCATGGGGCGGCCGGCGAATTTGGCCGCCACGCCGAGTTGATAGATGCGTTCCAATTCCTTGGGGCCCAACACCTCGCCGGGTGTGTGCTTCAGAAATGAGGTTACGTACAGGTCAAGGTCACCATCGCCGTCCACATCGGCCATGCTGGAGCCTGCGCTGCCGGCGCGGTGGTTGTACATCCAGCCGATGTTCAGGCTTTCTGTGAAGCGGCCATTGCCGTCATTTAGAAAAAGAAAATTGCGCGTGTCGCGCAGGGAAGTGAGGATGAGATCCAAGTCGCGATCCCCATCCACATCCGAAAACAACGCCCCACTCAACCGCCAGCCCCGGCACGTGACCCCGGCTTGCTCGGTGATGTTTTTGAATTTCCAGTTGCCCTGATTCAGATAAAGCGCGTTGGGTTTTTCCATGCCGCACACAAAAAGATCCGGCAAACCGTCGCCATTGATATCACCGGCGGCCAAGCCTGAATTGCTGGTGTCGCGGACGATTTCGCCAATGATCGCTCGATATTTTCCGGAGGGCATCAGCCCGGTGTCCTTGGGCAGCAGCCGATGGAAACCCGCCCGGCCTTGGTCCGGCACATTGAGCGGGGTAATTTTTACCGCGGGCGCGCCGACCAACAGCGTGTTCAAACAAAGCCACGCGCACAGGCTTTGACCGAGGAGATTTCGGGTTGGGCTCATCACGGCGATTGTAACAACCCCGGCGGCAAAAGACAATTCGCTTTATCGGAGGCGCTATTTCTGTTACATCAATTGCCGCATGAATGAGACTCCCAACACGCGTCCCGGCCTGGCCCCGGCATTGGCAGCCGCAGGGGTTCTGTTGTTGGTGCTGGCGGGTTTGTTCGGCCCGATTTTCTCTGGCGAATTCATTCTCCATACCGAGGGGCAAACGGTGGAGGAATGGGATC
>CAUZWB010000203.1:0-5078 GCA_963583525.1 Verrucomicrobiia bacterium
AGTTTGGCTACCACAGCACCATTGTGAAACAATCCAACCTAACCAAATCGGTGCAAATTGATCTTGGCAAACCCATCAACCTCCGCCGCATCGTCCTGCGCCCGTGCCACGATGACTTCAACAACATCGGCGGCGGCTTCGGCTTTCCCGTGCGCTTCAAAGTGGAAGGCGCGCATACCGCCAATTTCAAAAACGCCACGCCCTTCACCGACCAAACACAAACCGACTTCCCGAATCCCAACATCGCGCCGGTCGGGTTTAAGGTCCACGCCGAGGCGCGCTTCATACGCGTCACCGCCACTGTACTCGCGCCGCGCAGCAACGATTACATGTTTGCCCTCGCCGAACTGGAAGCCTTTGACGCCACCGGAAAAAATATCGCGCTCCACGCGAAAGTCACCTCGCCCGATTCCATCGAGGCCCCCATCCGCTGGCGGCGCGCCAACCTCACCGACGGCCATTACCCCGTCGCCGCCGATGAGACCGCCATCGCCACGCTACAAAAAGCCCAAAGACAACGGCAAACAATTGTCGCCCATCTCCAAACGCCGGAGCGACAGGCACGCCGAAAAAAACTGCAAGCTGAATTGGCAGGTGCAAATCGTGAAATGAACGCCATTCCCGCCAGCCAAATGGTTTACGCCGCCACTTCAAATTTCAAACCACAAGGCAACTTCAAGCCAACGAAAGGCACGCCGCGCGCCATCAATGTTTTGCATCGCGGCAACATCCTCGATCCGCGCGCACCCGTTCGCCCCGGCACGCTGCCCATTTTTGAAAAGGAAAATTTTGAATTCAAGCTGCCCGCCAATCACCCCGAAACCGCCCGCCGCGCCGCGCTCGCCCGGTGGATTACACGAAACGACAACCCGCTCACGTGGCGCTCCATCGTCAACCGCGTTTGGCTCTGGCATTTTGGGCAAGGCCTCGTGACCTCTCCCAACGACTTCGGCCGAATGGGCCAACTACCGAGCCATCCGGAGCTGCTCGACTGGCTCGCCATCGAGTTCCGCGGTTCCGGCGGCAGCTTCAAACATCTGCACCGAATGATTGTGACGAGTGCGACTTATCGCCAATCCTCAATCACATCGGATGAGTCTACCCAAATCGATTCAACCAATCGGTTCCTTTGGCGCATGAACCGGCGCCGCCTCGAGGCCGAGGAACTGCGCGACGCCATCCTCACCACCAGCGGCGCGCTCAATAAAAAAATGGGCGGCCCCGGCTTTTATCTTTTCGCTCTGGAAAAAACGGCGCACTCACCGCACTACGAATACCACAAATTCAACCCCGCCGATCCCAAGAGCCATCGCCGCTCGGTGTATCGTTTCATCGTCCGTTCCCAGCCGGATCCCTTCATGACCACCTTCGACTGCGCCGATTCCAGCCAAAGCACCCCCCAGCGCGGCGAAACCCTCACCGCCCTCCAAGCCCTCAGCTTGCTCAACAACAAATTCACCCTCGAAATGTCCAACCGCTTTGCCGCCCGCCTCCAAAAAGAATCCAAAACCCTCCGCACCCAAATCCACCGCGCCCACCAACTCACCACCGGCCGCCCGCCGACTGAAACGGAAATAGCCGCCCTCGAAAAATATGCCCAACAACACGGCCTCCCCAACCTCTGCCGCGTGCTCTTCAACCTCAGCGAATTTACCTATCTTGACTAACTCAATGGATCATCCGCCTTCCCATCAAACAGCAGATACGGCCGCCGGGGTTTTCTCTGACAATCGGACTCGGTTGCAGCGAGAGCGGCAGGTTTTTCAGCATCAGTTTCACCTTTGCAAAAATACAACGCGGGGGCATCCTTGGCAAAGGACAAGCCATGAATGAAGATGCATCACAAGATTTCTTGCAGGAGGAGGCAGCGCCGTTTCGGGCGGATGCGTTGCCCTTGGCGGAATACATCGACCCGGTGATTGAGGTCTTCAAGAAGGATGTCGACCGCACGATGCTGCGGGAGAACCTGAAGCTGACGCCGAACGAGCGGTCGCGGAAATTTGAGCGCGCCATGAAGATGGTGTTTGAACTGCGACGCTCAGCAAATTCTTCCCGATGAGCACCCCGGAAACGCAGTTCAGTAATATCTTGGCGCTGCTTTCGGAAGCGGAAATCGAATTCATCCTGGTCGGAGGATTGGCCGCCATGGCGCATGGCTCGGCGGCGGCCACGCTGGATGTGGATGTGGTCTATTCGCGCAAACCGGAAAACATTGCGAAGCTAGTCAAGGCGCTGAAGCCGGTTTCGCCTTATTTGCGCGGCGCGGCGCCGGGATTGCCTTTTGAGTTTGATGAAAAAACCGTGCGGATGGGGCTCAACTTTACGCTGACCACCAAGCTTGGGGACGTAGATTTTCTCGGCGAGATTGCCGGTGGAGGCACCTTTGAAACCTTGGTGGCTCAAACCGACCGACGAATGCTATTTGACATCTCGCTGCTTTGCGTGACGCTGGAGAAATTGATACAATTGAAGCAGGCGGCGGGGCGGCCGAAGGACTTGAACGCCATCGCCGAGTTGCAGGCATTGCTGGAGGAGAGAAATAAGTTGAGCGAATGAATCACTCGCCGTTTCATCAATCGAGTGCTTCACAGGCTCCCACAACGCGCCGCGACTTCCTGTGGCAATCGGGCGGAGGGCTTGGTGGGTTGGCGTTGGCTTCGATGCTCGGACGGGAGCCGTTGCTCGGCAGCGGGGTGCTCAGTGGCACATTGCATCATCCGCCGAAGGCGAAGCGGGTGATCCAACTTTTCATGGGCGGGGCGGCGAGTCATTTGGATACGTTTGATTTTAAGCCGGCGCTCATTAAGCATCACGGGGAGAAGAGCGATTTCGGCGAGCACGTGGAGGCGTTTCAAAATGGGCTCGGGCCGTGGATGCGGTCACCATTTGAATTCCGCCGCTACGGACAGTCGGGCAAATTTCTCTCGGACATCGTCGCGCCGTTGGGCGGGGTGGTGGATGAGATGGCGTTTGTGCATAATCTCGTCGGCAAAACCGGCGTGCACAGTCAGGCCACGTACTTGCAGGCGACGGGTTTTCAGCGGCCTGGATTTCCAGGAATGGGTGCGTGGGTAAGCTACGCGCTGGGTAGCGAGAATGAAAATCTGCCGACTTTTGTCGTGTTGCCCGACCATCGCGGGTACGCCTCCAACGGCCCGAAGAATTGGGCCAGCGCGTTTCTGCCCACCAGCACGCAGGGCACCACGATTTTTCCGCAACGCGAAAATCCCATTCCCGATTTGCATCCCAAGGTCGGCTTCGTAACGAAGGCAAGCCATCGCGCCGGCATCGACCTCATCAACCGTCTCAACGCAGGCTACGCCAAAAGCCGCGTGGGCGATGACCGCCTCGAGGCGCGCATCAAAACCTACGAACTCGCCGCGCGCCTTCAACTCTCCGCCACTGAGGCACTCGACATCGCGAAGGAACCCGCGCACGTGCTCAAGCTTTACGGTCTTGACCGCACGCAGAAAAAGTATCCCGACAAAATCAACGTGCCCGAGGAGACAGAATATTTCGGCCGCAAATGTTTGATGGCTCGGCGACTCATTGAGCGCGGCGTGCGCTTCGTGCAAATTTGGTCCGGCAACGACAACAGTTTCCCCCGCCGCAACTGGGACAGCCACGAGGACATTGAGCGCGACCACGCGCCGCTCGCCCTCGGCATGGCCCGCGGCGCCGCTGGGCTCATCCAAGATTTAAAACAACGCGGATTGCTCGAGGACACAATCATCCACTGGACCACCGAGTTCGGCCGCATGCCCAGCACGCAAGGCAGCAAGGGCCGCGACCACAACCCGTATGTGTTCACCAACTGGCTCTGCGGCGGCGGCATCCGTGGCGGGACTATCGCCGGCGAAAGCGACGAGTGGGGCTACAAACCCCTCGACCGCGCGAACCCCACGCAGGTTTACGACATCCACGCCACCATGCTCCACCTCCTCGGCATCGACCACAAGCGTCTCACCATCCCACATAACGGCATAGACCGGCGATTGACGGACGTGCACGGGCATGTGATTGAAAAGCTGATTGCCTGACTCGACGTCACGACAGTTCGCTGTTAATTTCCGCCGAGTCATGAGCAACGACCTCGCGTTACAGCACGAACCGATCACTGACCTTTTCCCCCGGCCGACGGAATCCGCGGACTGGGAACGCCATTTGCTTTCTGATGAACAGCTCGTTCATTTCAAGGAACACGGTTTCGTGAATGGCATTCGGCTGCTGAGTGACGAACAGATTGAGGTTTTGCGCGCGGAGTTGGGGGAGATGACTGATCCCGAACACGAGGGGCGCGAGTTGTTTTATGAGTATCACAGCAATGAATCAGGCGACCCCGATTCGGTTTTGTTTCACGCGTTGGGCGCGTGGCGGGTGCGGCCGGCGTTTCACGACATTCTTTGGAACCCCGCATTTCTTTTGCCGGCTTATCAGTTGTTGGGCAAAAAATTCCGTCTTTTCCATGACCAACTTTTTAGCAAACCAGCCCAGCACGGCGGCGTGGTGGCGTGGCATCAGGATTTTTCGTATTGGACGTGGACCCAACCGATGGCACATCTCACCTGCTGGATTGGGCTCGACGATGCCACCGAGGAAAACGGTTGCCTGCATTACATCCCGCGCAGCCATCGATGGGGCTTGCTGGAAAAAACCGGCCTCGCTGGCGATATGGATTCCGTCCGCGAAGTGCTCACACCGGAACAGGTTTCCGATTTCGAAAACCAATGCCCCGTCGTGCTAAAAAAAGGCGAGTGCAGTTTTCATCACCCACTGATGATGCACGGCTCGTATGAAAATAAATCCAATCGCCCACGCCGCGCCACCGTCATCAACGTGCTCGCCGACGGGGTGACCTCGAATTTTGAAGGCGAGAACAGCCCCGGCACCAACAATTTCCCCATGCTCCCCAAAGGCAAAAAAATGGAAGGTGATTTTTATCCGCTGCTCTTCGACCCCGAGGATCAACTGGGGGATTTGGCCAAACGCATCAAAACCATCGATGATGTTTGATGGATTCGAATACCCTCGCCAATCATTATGGTTGCCGACCCCTCCTTTCGGCTTTGACCCAGCAC
>CAUZWB010000204.1:0-5078 GCA_963583525.1 Verrucomicrobiia bacterium
GACGGCGACGGCGCGTTGGATCTCATCGCGGCCGTGGGTATTTGGGACGATTATGGCTGGGACGATGCCTACAACGCCAAGGGCGAATGGACCAACGGGCCGTTACGCGGGTTTGTTTATTGGATGCGCAACGAGGGCACGAGCGCCAAGCCGAAGTACGTCGCGCCGGTGAAGGTGCGGGCGAGCGGCAAGGCGGTGGAGGTGTACGGCCGGCCGTCGCCGAACTTCGCGGACTTCGATGGCGATGGCGACCTCGATTTGTTGTGTGGCGAGTTCGTGGACAGCTTCACGTATTTTGAAAACACCGGCACACGCAAGGCGCCCAAGTACGCCGTCGGTCGCAAGCTGACGCACAAGGGCAAAACGCTGACGATGGATTTGGAAATGATAATGCCCAGCGCAGTGGATTGGGATGGCGATGGCGACATGGATTTAATCGTGGGCGATGAGGATGGCCGCGTGGCGCTGGTGGAGCACACCGGCAAAGTGGATGACGGGCTGCCGCAGTTTTTGCCGCCGGTATATTTTAGACAGCAAGCGGATGAAGTGAAGTTTGGCGCGTTGTCCACGCCGGTGGGGTTTGATTGGGACGGCGATGGCGACGAGGATATCATCTGCGGCAACACCGCCGGCCACATCGCTTTCATCGAAAATCTCAGCGGCCCGAAAGTGGAGCGTCCGAAATGGGCGGCGCCCAAGTTGCTGCAAGCTGGCGGCAAAACGCTGCGCATTATGGCCGGCCCCAACGGCTCCATCCAAGGGCCGTGCGAACGCAAGTGGGGCTACACCACGCAAACCGTCGCCGATTGGGATCACGACGGATTACCGGATTTGATCGTCAATTCCATCCTCGGGAAAATTGTGTGGTACCGAAACATCGGCACGCGCAAGGCGCCCAAGCTCGCGGCGGCACGGCCCATCAACGTCGAGTGGCGCGGCGAACAGCCTGCGCTCAAGTGGGGCTGGATACGTCCGCGCGGCAAGGCGCTACTCACCCAATGGCGCACCACGCCGGTAGCGATTGATTGGAACGAGGACGGTTTGACCGATCTGATCATGCTTGATCACGAAGGCTACCTTACGCATTTCCCGCGCGCGCGGCGCGAAGGCCGTGTGGTGCTCGATGCGCCGCAGCGTATTTTTGAAACTCAAAAACCCGGCTACGTGCGCCTGAACACCCGTACCGCCGGCGGCAGCGGGCGTCGGAAAATTTGCGTGGTGGATTGGGATGGCGACGGGCGGCGCGATGTGCTCGCCAACAGCCCCAACGCGGAGCTGTGGAAAAACGTCGGCTCCCGCGAAGGCATGACCCGCCTGATCAACGAAGGGACCCTTTTCAAACGCAACATCTCCAGCCACACCACGAGCCCGACGGTGGTGGATTGGAATGGCGACGGCGTGCCCGATTTGCTCGTGGGCGCGGAGGACGGGTTTTTGTATTACGGGCGCAATCCTCGGAAGTAATCAAACATCCGCCGCGTGCAATGTCTTCCCGCAGGCGTGGCAGTGATTGGCGTCGGTGCGGTGGCCTTCAATGCCGCAGTTGGGGCAGGCGCGGGTGTTGGGGGCGTGGGGTCCGTCGACGCGGGTCATCTCGGCGGTGACGATGCCGGTGGGCACGGCGATGATGCTGTAGCCCATGATCATGACAATCGCCGCCAGGAATTGCCCGAGCGCCGAGGTGGGCGTGATGTCGCCGTAGCCCACGGTGGTGAGCGTGACAATCGCCCAATAAATACTTTTAGGAATGCTTTCAAATCGTTCGTTGCGCGGCTTCATCAACACCCCATCGCTCAGCAACACGGTTTCGGTTCGCTGATCGGTAAACCGTACGTGTGCCATTGGGATGGGGTCGCCTTGGTTGGAAACGCTTGTGACCTCGGCAACGTGATTGCGCACATACACCGCATCGCCCTGTGTGAGTTGACGGGGATCCTTGATAATTTTCCGTTGGCCTTCCACCAGATACATCACTGCTCCGATGATGGTGGCGAGAATGACAACGGCCATCAGGAACACGGTTATTTTTGCAAAGCTCGCCCGCAGAGCCAGCATGATGGTGCGGGCGCCGCGGACGTATTCGATGAGCTTGAGAATGCGGAAGATGCGCAGCACCCGTAGTGCGCGTACAACGAGCAGATATTCGAGATGCGCACCGGGAATGAGGCTAAGGTATGTGGGGACAATCGCCAGCAGATCGATGATGCCGAAAAAACTACGCGCATATTTGGCGGGTGAATCCACCGACCACAATCGCAACGCGTACTCAACAGTGAACAGGATGGTGAAGCCCCATTCGAAGGCATCCAGAGTTTTGGCCCAGTGATCCATTCCGGGCACGGTGATAAACATCACCACGCCCACGCTGGCGATGATGGCGAGGATCAGCGCCACATCAAACGCCTTACCCGCGGGCGTATCTGCCTCGTGGATGATGATCCGCACGCGCTCGCGCAAGTCCACAGTGGGTGTGTTCGATTCAGCCATACGTCCTCCGCCAAATTGTGTACCCGAAAAACGCGGACAAAACAATGCGTTTTGCATTGCCACCCACGCACTACTGGCGACAATGGCCCGATGACAAGGGTGTGGTCAATTTTACTGATGCTGTTTATGGCGCTGGCGGCTGGTGCAGCGGATTATTTGCGAGACATCAAACCGGTGTTGAAGGCGCGGTGTTTTGCATGCCACGGTGCGCTGAAGCAAAAGGCTGGGCTGCGGCTCGACACGGCGGAGAATATTCGCAAGGGGGCAAAGGGCGACGCTGTAGTGACGCCCGGCAAGCCGGCGGACAGCGAGCTATTGTATCGCTTGACGTCAAAGGACGACGAGGAGCGGATGCCACCGGAGGGGGCGGCGTTGAAGGCAGAAGAAATCGCGGCGATTCGGGAATGGATTGTCGCCGGCGCGCCGGTGCCCAAGGACGAGATCGCCGAGGCCGACCCGCGCGCGCATTGGGCGTTTCAAGTGCCGAAGAGCATGCCGCTGCCGGGCGATGCCGGGAATCCCATTGACGTGATTTTGGATGACCGCCGTGCGCCTCGTGGATTGAAAACGCAACCGGAGGCGGAGCGGACGATTTTGATTCGGCGGCTGTACCTCGACCTCATTGGGTTGCCGCCGACACGGGCGCAGTTGAATGACAAGCGGCTATGGAATGAAATCGTCGACGAGCTTTTGAGCAACCCGCAGCACGGCGAGCGGTGGGGGCGGCATTGGATGGACATTTGGCGGTACACAGACTGGTACGGGCTGGGCGCGCAGCTTCGCAACAGCCAAAAGCACATCTGGCATTGGCGCGATTGGATTGTGGAATCGCTGAACGCGGACAAAGGCTACGACCGCATGATTCTGGAAATGCTCGCCGCTGACGAGTTCGCGCCCGAAGACCCCAAGGCACTGCGGGCCACGGGCTATCTCGCGCGCAATTATTATCTCTTCAACCGCACCACTTGGCTCGACGCCACCATCGAGCACACCGGCAAGGCGTTCATCGGCCTCACGCTCAACTGTGCCAAATGCCACGATCACAAGTACGACCCCATCACGCACAAGGACTACTATCGGTTCCGCGCCATTTTTGAACCGCACCAAGTCCGCCTCGACCCCGTGCCCGGCGTGACCGATTTTGAAAAAGACGGTCTACCGCGCGTGTTCGACAATCACCTCGACATCAAAACCTATTTGCATTTGCGCGGTGACCCGAAAAATCCTGACACCAATCATGTGATGCAAGCCGGTGTCCCCGCAGTTCTATCCAGCTTCGCACCGGAAATCGCACCGGTGCAACTCCCCGTCAGCGCCTTTGCGCCTGCCGCGCGCGACTACGTGAAACAGGACCGACTGAAAGTAGTGCAAGCAAAAGTAGACGCTGCAAAAAACAAATTAGCCGCCGCAAAAATAAAAGCCGCCAACGCGCCAAGGGAAATACCGAAGCCCACACTAAAAAAATCCAAGCCAGCCGCGCCCCTGCCAAATTTTGCGGTAAAAGAAGATTTCAACAAACCAAATCCGAAAGTGTGGGAGGTCATCGGCAAGGGTTGGAAATTCAAAGATGGCGCACTGCACCAAACCGTCCCCACGCGCGATGCCGAACGGCTTATGCTGCGTCAGCCGTTGCCGCGCGATTTCGAATTCACCTGCCGCTATACGCACACCGGCGGCGCGCTGTACAAATCCGTGACCTTTCGCTTCGACGTGACGCCCGACCGCAAGTACGCCAACTACGTTTACACCAGCGCCCACGAGCCCGGCCCGAAGCTGCACGTGGCGTTTCAGCGCGGCGGTCAAAGCACGTATCCCGCCGATGGGCTCGTCGCGCAGCCCATCAAAATTGGCACGCCGTACACGCTACGCTTCGCCGTGCGCGATCGCTTGGTGAACGTGTGGCTCAACGGAAAATTCCAGATCGCCTACACACTGCCCGACCGCAAGCCGGGTGGGCGGTTGGAGCTGTCCGGGTTCGACGCCACGGTGGCGTTTGACGACGTCGTGGTGCGTTCGTTGCCGTCGGATGTGAAACTGACGCAGTCCAGAAACAACGCACCGCTGCCAATGATTGCCACCTCGGTGGAGACATTGACCGCCAAGCTTGCGGCCGCCGAGGCGCAGGTCGATTCATTGCAGGCAATTTTTGCGGCGGAACAATTGCGGGGCAAGGCGGCCGAGTATAAAATCGCGTCGCTCGAGGCCGCCCAACGCGAGGCGGCGGCGATGCAGGCCGCGGGTGAATACGAACTGCTCGCCGCAGGCAAGGACGCAAAAAAATTGGCCGCCGCAAAATCCAAAATCGCCGCCGCCAAAAAGAAAATTGCGGCGGCCGCGAAAGGCAATGGCACTCACACCCCCATCCGCGCGGCGAAGAAAGCGTTGGAAACGCCCGCGCACAAAGAAGCGCAGTATCCCACAACGTATCCGGAAACCAGCACCGGCCGGCGACTGGCGTTGGCGCGGTGGATTGCGTCGAAAAAGAATCCGCTTACCGCGCGCGTGGCGGTGAACCATGTTTGGCTGCGTCACTTCGGCGAGCCGTTGGTGGAATCGGTGTTCGACTTCGGCCTGCGCGCCAAGCGGCCGGT
>CAUZWB010000205.1:0-5056 GCA_963583525.1 Verrucomicrobiia bacterium
CGTCGACTTAATTTTCAATGCCGCGCCTTTTTCGGCGCTCACCGTCCCGATGCGCCGCGCGGGCACGCCCATCAACTTGGCGCGCTCGATGGCTTTCACGGAGTCCAGCTCCGACGTAGTGATGACAACGCGCCCGAGGGTTTCGCCGAACAAAAGGGCATCAAGACGTTCGCAATCAATTTCGGTCAGTTCGCTCAAATCAATTTCCGCGCCGATGAAGCGCGGCGTGTTGCGGCCTTCGAGTTCGGAGAAACAACATTCTGCCAAGGCCACAGCGAGGCCGCCCTCGGCGCAATCGTGCGCGCCTTTTACGAGGCCACTCTGAATGAGGCCCAGCAGCGTAGTGCCGAGCGTGCGTTCGGTTTCCAAATTACAACGCGCCGGCGTGCCAGTTTTTTGCTCGTGCAACACCTGCAAAAACGCCGAGCCGCCGAGGCCGTGGAGCGGGTCTTCAGTGTCCACTGGTTCGCCCAATAAAATAATCGCGTCGCCTTCGTCCTTGAACCACTGCGTCGTCACGTGGGCCGCGTCTTCGATGATGCCCACCATCGCCATCGTGGGCGTGGGGTCAATTGCGCCTTCGGGGTTTTGGTTGTAAAGGCTGACGTTACCGCCGGTGACCGGCGCGTCAAATGCCGCGCAGCCTTCGGCCAAACCGCGCACGGATTCCTTCAGTTGCCAAAAGAGTTCCGGGTTGTGCGGATTGCCGAAGTTCAAATTATCGGTGGAGCCAATCGGCGTGGCGCCACTGCACGCGAGATTGCGCGCGCATTCGGCAACGGCGGCTTTGGCGCCCTCGAAGGGATCGAGATAAACGTGCGTGGCATTGCAATCGACCGCGAGGGCGAGGAGCTTTTCGGGGAATGCGCCATTGCGATCTTCGCTGTTGCCAGCACCGGGAATGCTGTCGGCCTTGATGCGAATGACGGCGGCGTCACTGCCGGGATTGACCATGGTGTTGGCGCGCACCATGTGGTCGTACTGGCGGTACACCCAATTCTTGGAGGCGATGGTCGGCCACTTAAGCAGTTTGCCAAGTGCGGCTGTGGGGTCGTCCAAATCGTCGATGCCTTCCAGCGTGAACGCGCGCACGGCGGCGAGGTATTCCGGCTCCTTCGCTTCGCGATAATAAATGGGCGCGTCATCGGCTAGCTTGCTGGCGGGGAGGTCGACGACAATTTCGCCGTGATTTTTCACGACCATTTGGCCCGTGCCCGTTACGTTGCCAATCTCGGCCCACGGCAAATCCCATTTATCGAAGATGCGTTTGACTTCCTCTTCGCGGCCTTTCTCAACGATGATGAGCATTCGCTCCTGCGATTCGCTCAATAAAATTTCGTAAGGCGTCATGCCCGGACTGCGCTGCGGCACTTTTGCCAAATCAATCTCGATGCCCGTGCCGCCGCGTGCCGCCGTTTCGCAAGTGGAACACGTGAGCCCTGCCGCGCCCATATCCTGAATGCCCGCCACTGCGCCGGTGGCCAGTAATTCGAGGCAAGCCTCCATGCAGAGTTTTTCCATGAAGGGATCGCCGACCTGCACCGCGCCGCGCTGGTGCTCGGCGGATTCCTCGGTGAGATCCTGCGAGGCAAACGCTGCGCCCGCAAGCCCATCGCGCCCCGTGGCGGGGCCGACATAAAAAACCGGATTGCCAACGCCCTTCGCCGCGCCACGCGCAATTTGGTCGTGCCGCAACACGCCGAGGGCAAATACGTTTACAAGCGGATTACCTTCGTAGCTTTTATCAAAATAAATTTCACCGCCGACGGTTGGAATGCCAAAGCAATTTCCATAATGCGCGATGCCACTGACCACACCGCGAAAGAGCCGCCGCACTTCGGGGTTGGAAAGCTCGCCAAATCGCAGCGAGTTAATGGCGCACACCGGCCGCGCGCCCATCGTAAAAATATCGCGAATGATCCCGCCGACGCCGGTGGCCGCGCCCTGAAAGGGCTCGACGGCGCTGGGGTGATTGTGGCTTTCGATTTTGAATGAAATGGCGAGCCCATCACCGATGTCGAGAATGCCGGCGTTCTCCTCGCCCGCCGCCACGAGCACGCGCGGTGATTCTGTGGGGAAGCCCTTTAATAAAGCGCGCGTGTTTTTGTACGAACAATGCTCGCTCCACATCACACTGAAAATACCCAACTCGGTGTAGTTAGGCGCGCGACCGAGCAATTCCAAAATGCCTTCGTACTCCTCCGGCGTGAGGTTATGCTCGGCAACCAACTCCGGCGTGATGGCGGGTTCGGTGGGCATCAGACGGAGGCGAGGGTGGATTGGGTTTTTAATGCGGCGATGAGGCTTTCGAAAATGAGGCGGCCGTCGGTGCCGCCGAGGGCCGCTTCGGCGGCGCGTTCGGGGTGGGGCATCATGCCGCCGACGTTTCGTTTTTCGTTGCAGATGCCGGCGATGTTGGCGCGCGATCCGTTGGGGTTGGCGTGATCGGTGAGGTCGCCTTCGGCATCGACGTATTGGAAAAGGATTTGGTCGTTGGCTTCCATTGCTTCCAGCGTTTCGTCGTCACAAAAATAATTGCCTTCGCCGTGGGCGATGGGGATGCGGAGGTTTTTGCCTTCGGGGATTTGGCCGGTGAACGGCGAATCATGCGAGGCGACTTGCAGGTAAACATGTTCGCAACGGAATTGCAGCGAGCGATTGCGAATGAGCGCGCCGGGCAGCATGCCCGCTTCGCAAAGGATTTGGAACCCGTTGCAGATTCCGAACACGTGGCCGCCGTTTTCGGAAAATTCCTTCACCGCGCCCATCACGGGGCTGAAGCGGGCGATGGAGCCGGTGCGGAGATAATCGCCATAGCTGAAACCGCCAGGAATGAATACCGCATCGGCATCGCCCACCGAGTATTCCTTGTGCCACAGCAACTCCGTGGGGCGACCGAGCACGGAGCGCAACACGTGCACGCAATCCTGGTCGCAATTGGAGCCGGGGAATTGGAGGACAGCAAACTTCATCAGTCCTCGAAAACCAGCCGGTAGTCTTCGATGTTCGGATTAGCGAGAAATTTATCGGCGTATTCGCTGAGCTTGGCCTCAACGGTTTCGCGGTCGCCGTCCATTTCGATCTCGATGTATTTACCAATGCGCACGTCGCGCACGCCGGCGCAGCCCATATGCTCGAGAGCGGTCTGCACGGTCTTGCCCTGCGGATCGAGCACCGCGCGTTTGGGGGTGATGATGACTTTGACTTTCATTCCTTCAAAAAAAGCTGCGCCCCCCAAAGACAGCATTTGCCCGCCCGCGGTCAAGGGGCTTTTGTTAGTCTTATTGACATAAAAAAGGCACCCTTTGCAGGGTGCCTTCCTGAGGATGTCCGTGCTCTATTTTCGAAACACCTTAGTTTTAGAAGGCCCCATGGTCACTCCGCCTCTGGAATTAATGTGCGCCTTAACGAGCTTACCACTGGCTCCAAGGTCTGCATCGGTAGATTGCTTCGCGCTACCATCCATTAACACCAACTGGCCCTGACTTTTATTTAGTCCTGTGAAGGCCTCCGCGTGCAGGGGGTCGTCATCCGCACCGCACCAATCAGCAGCCGCAAGGTTCTCGCCATGCACGTTTAGTGTCACTGCGAGGATGGAGGATGGACGAACACTATCTGCACCTTCTACAAACCCATAACTGATCGCCTTTGCCAACTCCATGTTATGGCCTTGAGCCTTTGTATTATAGCTTGCCCATTTGGACTGACAAACCTCATTTGCAGCCTCGCGGGCGGCATCACAGGGAGAGGTGATTATCTTAGCCGTCTGCAGTTCACTTTTCATGGCCGCCATCCCAATAATGCAACCTGTCATCCGGGAATGCATTGTATGATGACCGAAATGATTCATGATCCCACGGGGGGTTAATTGCCATGGCATTCGACCTCCGTTGTCCTGAGCAAAGCCAATGGAAGCTTTGCCAATCTGCGCAAGATTGTTTACGCACTTGATGCGGGCAGCCTTGGCCTTAGCACGCGCGAGGGCGGGCAGGAGCATGGAGGCTAAGATTCCAATAATTGCGATAACCACCAGAAGTTCAATTAGAGTAAAACCTGTTTGACGGGTTTTATTTATTTTTTCTTTATTCATGTTATATCTCGGATTTTAAATTTTTGTATTTTGAGTAGCAACGTGTCAGGTCACTTCTATAAACCGTAGAGAGCCTCATAGGCACTTGACGGGTTTTGTGTTTTAAGGAAAAGGAAGCTAAACCACCAATTGAGGCGGTGGCGATGGGGGAGAGGGTTGTTCAATTATAAAAACAGAACACGGATCGAAAATTAAATATGATACAAAGAAAACCTCAGAAACTCTATCGCCATTGGGGGGTAAAGAGATCAACGGATTGAAAATCTTCGCCAAAATGGATTCGGCAGGCACTTCATTCTGGCGGTTTTGGGTTTGCTGGATGATTCGGCAAATGCCACAGATATCCCGCCCACTCATAGCTTTCTCAATTGCCTGATCCATAGGCATGACCTCGAGATTCACTGAAGTCATATTACTCCAAGCAACCAATTGCAGCAATTCCAAACGCGGCCCCAACCCAAAAGCAAGAGTGACAACCACGGCAATCCGCATGGCGTGACGAATCCAACTTGGCATCGACCGGCTCATTTGTCTTTTATGATCAACTGAAACGCCCCAGACATTTTGCTGTTGGCCTCAGGAACAGGAATGGCATTGAATTCCCAGTCCACCCGAACGCGATAAGCCACGCCCGCCGCATCGGCCGCCACGGGCAGGAGCGTCTCCCAACGATTGGAGACCAGCGCAGTTCGCTGCATGGGGAAACTGTTGGTTCCCACCAGCACCACCGGATGCACCGTTTCGTGGTGGACACCGTTGGCGGTGTTTTCCCAAATGATTTCGACACGATAAAGACCGTTGGGGTCGCGCGGCTGTTGGCTCACAGTAAGGTTGGTGAGCATGGCGCGGGCGCAGCCGCCCAGCAGCAGCGCAGCGAGGAAAACGATGAGAATACCCGTTTGGCGTGTCATTGTGTACGGCCAGACTTGCACCACCGCACCCGCTTGTAAAGCGAATTGGCAGGAA
>CAUZWB010000206.1:0-5020 GCA_963583525.1 Verrucomicrobiia bacterium
GCCGGGATAAAGATAAACGCTCTCCGCTGCGGGCAAGCCCACGTAAGCCGGCATGCCTTTGGCGTTGGCGCCTTTCACACGCGAAACACAGGAACCGACCGATGGATATTTCTGTGCCTTGTTGGCCGAGGTGCTGCCGTGGCGGCCGGTGAGCATCCAGTGCGCGGCGGCAAAGTGATCGCCGGTGTCGTGATGCACCGAGCGCAACACGCACATTTTATCCGCGTGTTTCGCCTGCAACGGCAGCATTTCCGAGAAGCGAATGCCCGGCACATTAGTCGCCATATCCAGCCACGGCCCGCGGTATTCCTTGGGCGCGCCCGGCTTGGGATCGTAAGTCTCCATGTGGCTCGGGCCGCCATCGAGCCAAATCAAAATCACGGATTTATTATTCCGCTTCGCCACACCCTCTGCCCGCAGCCGCAACAAATCCGCTGTGGAAAGCCCCAACACACCAAGAAACCCCGCCTTGATTGCCGTGCGCCGCGAAGCACCCGCGCAGTTAATTCCAAAATCGCCCTGTTGAATCTCCAGCATAACCGAAGCTTGGACGGCTAAAACTCAACCCAAATTCGGACGTAGTTTTCACAGTCGTTGCTCCTTGGGTGTTGGCGTTCAGTTGTGAAATGTAACCCTAAACCCAAAAAGTGTGACCTATGGATTGAAAGGATTCGGTGCTCCTTGGTCATTGGCCGTTCCCCCCGCCCACGGCAAAGAGCGTCCGCGTGCCTCGCAAATACATGACGCCGTCGGAAAGCGCCGGCGTGGCCATGAGCGTTTCGCCGACGGCGTGTTCAACGGGCGGTAGAAATTGCTCGCCCGCCGCCAGCACAAACACCACGCCGTCTTCTCCGGCGCAGTAGATTTTGCCGTCGGCGGCCACCGGCGAGGCGCTGAAGCCGTTGCCACCATGGCGGATACGCTCGTAAAAATGTTCCTTGCCGGTCTTCAAATCGAAGCAGCCGAAGAGGCCGCTGTTGTTCAGCGCGTAAACTTTGCCGCGGTAAATGAGCGGCGTGGGCATGTACGGGCCGCGACGGTTTTGCCACGCAACGTGTTTGCCGCCGGAAAGGTCGCCGCGCCCGCCCGCGCGCAGGCAAAAGATGGGCCGCTCCGGATGCCGCCCGCTGGCGACGATGATGCGGTCGCCGGCAAACACCGGCGTGGGCGAGGTGATTTTCGAGCTGCCACCCAGCCGCCACAGTTCCTTCCCAGTTTCCGGATTGTAACCACGGATGAAATTAGACGCATTCGTTATCAGCTCCGGCTCTTTCCCCGGCCACACCGTCGGCGTGCCCCACGAGGGCAACTCATCCCGATGCGTCCGCCAAAGCTCCTTGCCGGTTTTCACATCCACCGCCAGCACGAACGACTCCTTCTGCGTGTCGCATTGCACGATGACTTTGCCATTCCAAATGATGGGCGAACTGGCCGTGCCCCATTCGTATTTGGGCGAGTCGTACGCGCCCACGTCCAGCCGGCCCAGGTTTTTCTTCCAAAGGAATTCCCCTTTCACCGTGTACGCAAACAACCCTTCCGAGCCGAAGAACGCCACCACGCGCTGGCCGTCGGTCACGGGCGTGGAGTTCGCGTAAGTCGCCTTGATGTGCCGCTTGTCGGTCGGCCTTTTTTTCACCGCCACTTTCGACCACAGCGTCTTGCCCGTGCGCTTGTCCAGACAGATGACCCGCCACTCGTGCACTGACCGATCCGCCGCCGCCGTGCCCGCGCCGTACAGCCCCGGCTTGAAAGTGGGGTCGGCGATGCTGCTCACGGCGGTGGTCAAAAACAATCGCTCCCCCGCAATCACCGGCGACGAATGCGCCAGCCCGGGAATTTTTACTTTGAACAAAACTCCTTCGCCCTTTGCGGCATCCCATTTCGCGGGCAACTTCATGCCATCCGCCACGCCGGACGCATTAGGCCCACGAAAGGAAGACCAGTCCGCCGCGCCCAAACAGGCGGTGGCCATTGCAATGAGAAAAATCAAGTGGCGATGCATGGATGGGTTATAGCTTGAAACGGAGCGTGCGGAAAGTCACAAGCCTCAATCAAACAAATCGTCGCCACTTGATAGTTGAATTTTGATCATTTCCCGTTGTACGCGCGGAAGATTTTTGAAAACCCAAACACTTCCTGTTTAATTCCCGTGTGCTTTGGGCTGACCCACACGGGGCTGGGTTTGGTGGGTGGGCGGTCGCGGTTGGCGGACCAGCACGAGAGCATGCCGATTTTTTTCTGGCGCGCGAAGGCGAGCACTTCGCGGGCGTTGGCGAGTGTAAATGTTTCGGGCTTCACGTCGTTGTGGCCGAGCATTGGGGTGAGGCCGACCATTGCCCAAAGTTGGGCGTCGTTTTTGGGGGCGCCCGCTTCGCGGTGCAGTGTTTTTAATTGGGCGTGCAAACTGGTGGCGGCTTGGATTGCGTACACGCCCATATGCGTGGTGGGCTTTGGCGCGTGGGCTTTGCCGTAGTCCATGGCCATAATGTTCACACCGGCGATGTCCACGCGATGGCGAAGCGCCGAGCGCAACACACCCAAGCCTTCGCGCGTGAGGCCGCTGGGCAGCACGGGCAGTGTGTACCAAACTTTGAGAGGGCGCTTTGCGCGGCGTGCCGCCGCTTGCAAACCGGCAATCGCCCGCGATCGGCGCTCGATGGATTTTGCTTCGGCCAGCCAATGGCCTTCCACATCGAAATCAATGTGGGTGAGTCCGTAAATATCAATCACACTTTGATACGTTGCCTGCAATTGCGCGGGCGTTTTGCACGCCACCGCAAGCCCCGTGCTCGCCGCGCCGCCGAAGGAAACAAGCACTTCGCCTCCCGCTGCGCGGATGGTGTTGATTTCCGGCAACAGCCAGCGCTTGCTCACCAAGTGATACCCACCCCAACTCGGCGCGGGATTGTTCGGCCCCTTCGCCACGATGAAGGCGAGCGTGTAAAACTTGAGCCTGTGCTTTTGAGTCGCCGCCGCAAAATCAAAGGGCGGCCACAGCGTAGCATCCACGTACGGCGCAAACACCTGCGCCGGCCAGCGATTGGCCTTGCTCGGCGTGAGGAGAGCACTCGATGGCGCGGCGAGGACGCAGTGGGCTGTTAAAATGAACGCAATAATCCATCGCATATGTGGAGTATATCGCAAGGCGACCGAATAAAAAATCTCAAGTTTCATTGACTCTCCACGATAACGGAGGACAATCAAACTCAGTTGCAATTATGAGCCGTTCCACTCGCCATCTTCATCGCCGCGACGCAATGATTCGCGTGGGCCAAGCCGGCTTGGGAGCGCTGGCATTGCCGGGGTTGCTGCAGGCACAGAAGGCGGCGGGCGGCAAAGGCACCGGCGGCAAGGCGAAGTCGGTCATTTTAATTTACCTTTGGGGCGGTCCGCCGCAGATGGATATGTGGGATCCCAACCCCGAGGCGGAGTCCGGCATTCGCAGTTTGTTTAAACCCATCCCGACGAAGGTCCCCGGCATCCACGTGAGCGAGGCGATGCCGCTCTTCGCCAAGTGGACGCATAAGACGGCCATCATCCGTTCGCTCACGCACGACAGCAACGAGCACGGCAATTCGGTTTACTACACGCTCACCGGCCACAAGGACAAGACGAAGACCTTCGGCCGCAACAAACGCAGCCGCAAGGATTGGCCCGGCATGGGCTCGGTGCTCTCGGGGTTGCGGCCGGCGGAGGGCTTGCCCGGCACGGTGACCATCCCGCGCCCCATCGGCCATGATGGCGTCACCTACTCCGGCTCGCACGCGGGCTTCATGGGGCCGCGCCACGACCCGCTGGAGATTGGCCGCGTGGCGGAGGAAAAAGGCACGGACGAATTGTACCCGCTGAGTTTGCCGAAGGAGGTCAGCAAGACGCGGCTGCTCGCGCGCAGAGGGTTGCGGCAATCGCTGGAAGACCTCGACCGCAAATTGCAGGGCGACCCCTCGACCATCGACTTCACCGACTACCGCGAGCAAGCCCTCGGCATGTTGCTCACCTCGAAGGTCAAGGACGCGATTGATTTAAAAAAGGAAACCACGAAAACGCGCGACCGCTATGGCCGCAACGAATGGGGCGAGGCCATCCTCACCGCGCGGCGCTTGGTGGAGTCCGGCGTGCGACTGGTCACCATCTCGTGGATGTACATCCCGCCCAACGGCAACGTCGCCAACGTCTGGGACAACCACGGCGGCACCAGCACCCTCGGCGGCATCACCGGCTACGACATGCTCAAGAAGGAGTACTGCCTGCCGTCGCTCGAGTCCGGCTTCAATGCCCTCATGGAAGACCTCACCGCCAGCGGGTTGCTCGATGAAACCCTCGTGGCCATGTACGGCGAATTCGGCCGCACGCCCAAGATCAACAAGAACACCGGCCGCGACCACTGGGGCGCCCTCCAAAGCGCCGTGCTCGCCGGCGGCGGCATCCAGGGCGGCCAGGTTTACGGCAAGAGCGACCGGCAATCCGCTTATCCCACCGAGAAACCCGTCGCCCCCGAGGACCTCCACGCCACCATGTACCACGCCCTCGGCATCCCGCCCGACACGATGATCCACGACCACCTCAACCGCCCCCATCGCATCTGCGACGGCCGGCCGTTGACGGGTCTGTTTTAAGAATAATCAAAACGGACTGGGCACGAGGAAGGCGTGTTGTTCAAGGAGGCTGAGAGTGCCGTTCCAGGAAATGTATTGGGTGAAAAACAGGATGACAACGTAGCTGAAGACGAAGGGCAGTGCCAGCCCGAGAGCGGCCAATCGGCAGAACCATTTCATCAGGAAATTGGTGGACGGCTCGCCATGTGCGGCGCGGCCCATTGCCCAGCCAGTCAACAACCGAGCGGGCAGGCCGAAGACCACAAAGAAAAGCGCGGGTAGCCACGTGATTTCGGCTGGGGTGAGTTCTATTTTTAAGAGGAACAACGGCACGGCCAGCACGAGGGTGAGCGTAAGCGCGCACCAGAATTTGAACGGCGCGCGGCCGGCGAGGCGGCACACGGGCAGGATTTCAAACAGAGCCC
>CAUZWB010000207.1:0-5005 GCA_963583525.1 Verrucomicrobiia bacterium
TTGGCGGGTGCTCGCGCGCACGGATCGCTACTTCATCCGCGAATTCGAGGCGGACACTAACTTGCGCTGCTATATAGTAGTGGACTGCAGCGCCAGCATGGCCTTCGGCGAAAAGGGAATGCGGAAATTCGATTACGCTCGGAAGATCGCCGCCACGTTGAGCTATATGCTCTCGCATCAAGGCGATGCGGTGGGGTTACAGCTATTCGATAACGGCGTGGCCGCAGACATCCCGCCGCGCCGGAACCCGCTGCACCTCAAGCATATCTTCGATACGTTGGCCAAGGCCAAAACACAAAACGAAACCGGCCTCGTGCAGGAACTGCATCAATTCGCCGAACGCATTCGCCAACGCGCGTTGGTGATTATTATCTCTGATTGTTTCTGCGACGTGGATGATTTGCTCAATTGTTTTGAGCATTTGCATTTCCAGAAACACGACTTCGCGCTGTTCCATTTGCTGGATCCGTTGGAGCTGGATTTGGATCTCGACCGGCCCATTCGTTTTCAGGATATGGAAGGCAGCGACGTGTTGCTGGCCGAGCCGGAGATTATCCGCGAGCCATACCTTGAGGCCGTCCGCGAGTACCTCCAGAAAATCCACGAAGGCTGCAATAAACACAACGCCGACTACCGGCGCGTGAGCACCGATCAACCGTACGACGCCATCCTCGCCGACTTCCTGGTCGACCGCGAGATGCTCGCCAAAGGCCGCTCATGACGTTTCTAAATCCACTTATTTTATGGGGCCTGCCGCTGGTGTTGTTGCCGGTGCTTATTCATTTATTCAACCGCTTGCGCCATCGCAAGCTGCCGTGGGCGGCGATGATGTTTCTGCGCATGGCCAACCGCAAATCCACCCGCTACGCAAAGCTGCGCCAATGGCTGGTGCTGCTCTTCCGGATGTTGGCGGTGTTTATGCTGCTCTTCGCGTTGAGCCGTCCGCTGGGTGGAAGCTGGATGGGGGGAATGATGTCGAGCAAACCGGATGTGGTGGTGGTGGTGCTGGATCGTTCGCCGAGCATGGATGGCCGGGTGGATGGTGAATCGCGGCTCGAAAAATCCCGTGAATTAATCCTCAAAGGAATCGAGGGATTTGCCGAGGGCACACGCATCGCATTGATGGACGGGACGTCCACGCAAGTACAGGAGGTTGGAAGCTTGGAGGCTTTGAAAAATATGATGAGCGGTGGAGTTAATGATACCGCTTCAGATTTAGCCTCGCAATTGGAGACGGTGCAGAAATGGTTTGAAACCGAAACCCCCGGCACCGGTGAAATTTGGGTTGCCTCCGACTTGCAGGCAAGCAACTGGGATCCGGCCTCAAAGGAACGCTGGAAACAATTGGTAGGCCACTTTGAAGCGTTGCCGCAGAAAGTCAGAGTACGGTTGCTGGCTATGGATGGGCTGCTGGCGAGCAACAACTCAGTGCGGGTACAGGAAGTGCAACTGCACGGCGAGGGCGAGCATGCGGAATTGCAACTGGAAGTGGAAGTGCTGCGCGACCAATCCGTGGGCACAGAAATTATTGTGCCGGTGACGATCCATCTTGGCACCGAATCGCGCACGGTGGATTTAGATTTTAAACTTGAAGGCACCAGCCACACGCAATATGTGAAACTGCCGATTGACAATCCCGGCCAAGGCGGTTGGGGTTGGGTGGAAATTCCAGATGACGATAACTCACGCGATAACCGAAGTTATTTCGTTTACGGCAGCCACGGCCGCTCAAGCACAGCAGTGACCGCCGAGGATGCCTACGTCAGTCGCTTCCTGCAAATGGCGGCGGCGCCCAACCCGGCCAACACCAATCAAGTCAGCCAGGCGATTCCCGTGATCGGTCGCGCAGAGGCTGAATGGTCGGACCACGCGATGGTATTGTGGCAGGGCGCGTTGCCCGAGGGCGACCTCGCCAAGGCATTGCTGGCCTATGCGGATACCGGCGGCATGGTGGTCTGTTTTCCGGGACAGATCGAGAGTGACACAGAATTTGCCGGCATCCGGTGGGGCACCTTGCATGCGACTCAAACTGAGCAGGGCCGGGATTATCCGAGTTGGCGGGAAATGGTGGCCGCCCAAGGCGAAGAGGAACATCTCGGGCCCCGCGTGGTCTCCTGGGAAGAAGGCGAAGGCCCCCTGGCGCGCACCGAAGAGGGCTTCAGTTTGCCGATCGATAACCTGTATTTTTCACAACGGCGTTCGATTGAGGGCGACGGAATTATTTTGGCAAGCATCGCGCGCGACAGCAATCCGGAACGGAAAGCCGAGCCGTTTATGGTTCGCAAAGTGCGCGGCAAAGGGCAGATCATTTTCATTGGAACCACGCCAAGCGATCAATGGAGCAGCCTGAATTTTTCGATTGTGTTGCCGATTATGCTTCAGCGGATGGTGACGGCGGGAGCCGCCGCCGGATCCGGCCGATTTAGCAGCGATCGGATGTTATCGGCGGGAGATGACCCCTTGCGTTCCGGCGAACGCTGGGTTTCCGTAGGCGACGAGGAAGGCGAGGCCCGTGATTTTAACACCGAAGCCGGCGTGTATCGTCTCGGTAAACGGGTGGTGGCCGTGAACCGCCCCGAGCGTGAAGATTTGGTGCCCTCGCTGGACGGCGATGAGGCGGTGACTTTATTTGGTGAAATGCCGGTGGCGCTCTTTCAGGAAAAACGAGAAGGCACCGCCGGTGATCCCAAGGAAATTTGGAAATGGTTCCTCGCTGTGATGGCGGTGGCACTGTTAGTGGAAGGATTCCTCATCCTGCCCAAGAGCACGGATGAACGCGTGGTAATCAGCCGACCCACTACGGGTAAGGTGGCCGCGGAGGCAAAATAATGGACAACTTGAATTTAAGTGATTGGACGTTTCAAACGCTGGACACCTCCGGCTGGGTGCTGCCGTTTTGTCTGTTGGTGATGGCGGTGACCGTCTGGGTAAGCTGGAGTAACTGGCAGCGCCGCGGGGGCAAAGGCGTGGCGGCACTGGAAACCCTGCGCGTCGTAATCATGGCGATGATTCTCTTCACGCTCTGCCGTCCGGAATTCATCAGCGTCACCCAAATCGAAGATCAACCGGAGGTGGTTATCCTCAAGGATATTTCCTCCAGTATGACCACCCGCGATGTGAAGCTCGGGCAACATGATGTGATCACCCGCGAGGAATGGTTGACCGAGCAAATTAAAACTAATTTTTGGAAAGCGCTTGAGGGCAAAGCCATTGTGCACATACAGGATTTTGGGATGAGCGCGACCAACGCCGAAACCGGAATTGCTGACGGCACCGACATGTCAAACGCGCTGAACCTCACACGCACACGAAAGAACATCAAAAATCTCAAAGCGGTTTTCATGCTCAGCGATGGCGATTGGAACTTTGGTGATCCTCCGCAACAGGCCGCCATGCGCCTGGGCGCGGAGAAGGTGCCGGTGTACACCCTCTCGGTGGGCAGCGATCGGGCGCAAAAAGATCTGGTTCTCGAGTCGGTGAACCCGCCTACCTTCGGGCTGCTGGGCGAACAAATTTCCATCCCCTTCCGCGTGCGAAGCCATTTGCCGGTGGCGGTAAAAACACAGGTACGGCTCACCAGCTCGCGCGGCGCGGCGGTGAGCATTGCCAAGCAAATCACCATCCCCGCATTCGGGCAGGTGCATGATTCACTGGTCTGGGCGCCCCATGATTTGGGGGACTATACTTTGACGCTGACGTTGCCGGTTTGGCAGAGCGGTTTGGAAAAGGAACTGCTCGAAGACAACAATCGCCAAACGTTTCATCTTTCGGTGCGTACGGAAAAACTCAACGTGTTGGTCGTGGAAAGTTATCCGCGCTGGGAGTATCGATACCTGCGCAATGCGCTGACGCGGGATCCGGGTGTGGAGCTGAGCGTGCTGCTGCTCCATCCGGAGTTGGGGCCGGGAACGGGCCCGAATTATATTGGACGTTTTCCAGATACGCGCGAACAGTTGAGCCGTTTTGATGTGGTGTTTCTCGGGGACGTGGGCTTGGGTGACAAGGAGCTCACCAAGGAGCAATGCGAATTGCTGCGCGGTTTGGTAGAGCATCAGGGAAGCGGGCTCGTGTTTTTGCCCGGTCAACGCGGGCGCCATCATTCAATGGTCGACCATCCGATTGGCGAGCTCATGCCCGTATCGTTGAGCCCGACGAACACCGAAGGTCATTACATTCCCAGTGAGTCACATTTTAAACTGACCTCCACCGGGCGCGGACATTTCCTAACGATGCTCAAGGCGGATGAGGGGATGAATGAGGCGATTTGGAAAACGTTGCCCGGCTTCTTTTGGTGCGCACCGGTGGAGCGCGCGCGGCCGGGGTCCAGCGTATTGGCCACCCATTCCACCAAGCGCAACCAGTACGGCTATTTGCCGGTGTTGGTCACCCGGCCCTTTGGTGCCGGCGAGGTTCTCTTTATGGGCACCGATGCCGCCTGGCGCTGGCGACGCGGAGTGGAAGATTTGTATCACTATCGGTTCTGGGGTCAGGTGGTGCGTTGGATGGCGCACAAGCGCAAGATGGCGCAAGGGCAGGGGATGCGCCTGACCTTCAGCCCGGAGAACCCCAAGGTGGGTGATGAAGTGTTTTTGCAGGCCACCATGCTGGATCTATCCGGCGGCACCACGGCTCCGGATATGCGCGCACGGATTACGGCGCCCAATGGCAGCACAAGCGATTTGGAATTCACCGCGATTGAAGGTGGATGGGGGGTGTTCAAAACCAAAATGACCGTGCCTCAGGGCGGGGCATATTCGTTGAATTTATACAGCCCAAGTGGCAGTCAAAAGTTGGATGCGGAAATCGTGGTCGACAAGCCCACGCTGGAAAAAATCGGCCAACCCGCCAACACAAAAGTGTTGAGCGAAATTTCTCAGCGCACCGGCGGCCAAAGCGGCGGCATCACGGATTTGCAGAAATTAATCAGCGAAATTTCCGTGGTAGCTGAAAATGAGGAAATCACCCGCCGTTTCCGTCTATGGAGTAACCCCTGGTGGGGCGGCAG
>CAUZWB010000208.1:0-4966 GCA_963583525.1 Verrucomicrobiia bacterium
CGTTTCATCACATCACCCATTGAGGTGGGGGGTGAACTGGCGGGGAAATATTTGGCCACGATGGGGTTGATGCGTTTGGCGCGTTTATTTTTTGGACCGGGCTTGGCAAGCAGAGGCTTGAGCTTGGCTTGCGCCTTGGCCAGCTCGGCGGGAATGAAGCGGCCGGCGGCGTTGGTGGATACGTTTCCGTAGGTGACCCACGGGCCGAACACTCGGTCGTCCTCGCGTTTGCGGCGCATGTAGTTTTGCCACGTTTCGCCCACTTCGCTGATGAGCTTAACGTCGCTTTTTTTCTTCTTGCCGGCGGTGGCTTTTTTCATCAACTCATCGAGCGTGCGCTCAAATTCGCGGCGCTTGTCGCGCACGCGCACGTCGTTTTTGGTATACATATGTGTCCAATACATATACGTGGCGGCGAATTGGCGGGAGTTGTTGTTGTTTTCGTATTCCTTTTTCAGGCGGTATTGTTTGTGGTCGGCTTCCAGTGACTTGAGTTTGGATTGATAATCGGCAATATCGGAGCTGCCCGCGTATGTGCCCCCGCCGCTGCCGGTGGAATGGGATGGCAGCACGTAATCTTTGAGCTTCGTCTTGTCGTTGGGCTCGGCGGAGCTGTTGAACACGCCGTAGAGTGAGTAGTAATCGGCGGTGGGCACGGGGTCGAACTTGTGATCGTGGCAGCGGGCGCAGTAGACGGCGAGGCCGAGGGTGCCGCGGGTGAGCACGTCGATGCGGTCATCGATCACTTCTTCGTTGTTGCGGTCGCGCCGGCCCAGCGTGAGAAAGCCCATGGCCGCAAGATCACCATGGCTTGTTTTTTGTTGATCGGCGGCGATTTGCTCGATGAGAAACTTGTCGTACGGCTTGTCTTCGTTCAGCGAATTGATGACCCAATCGCGATAGGTGTAGGCGTAAATGTAGCGGGATACGTTGCCGCGGCGATTGTCCGAGCCGGTGGTATCGGCATAGCGGGCGACATCCAGCCAATAGCGGCCCCAGCGTTCGCCGTATTGCGGGCTGGCCAGCAGGCGGTCGACGACTTGCTCGTAGGTTTCCTGTCCGCTGGTGAAGCGCTGGATATCTTCGTAGCTCGGCGGCAGCCCGATGATGTCAAAATACACGCGGCGCAGGAGTGCCCATTTTTCCGCCGGGAGTGAGGGCACCATATTTTGTTCCTCGAGGGTTTTGAGGATGTACGCGTCGATGGGGTTTTGAATCCAGCCTTTGAGTTTGCCGTTGAACACATATTCTGGCAGAGGTGGGGCGGGGGTTTTTACCTGTTGAAATGCCCAGTGCGCCTTGGCTTTTTCTTTGTCGGACTGGGTCTTGATGACGCCGACGGATTTGCCGGTGCGCGGATCGGGCGCGCCGCGGCGGATCCAGCTTTCGAGTTCGGAAATCTGCGCGTCGGTGAGGGGGTCTTTGTTGGAAGGCGGCATCGGGTCGGCGAGGTTTTTGATGCGCTTGACGATAATGCTTTTCCCCGGATCCCCCGGCACGATGGCCGGGCCAGTGTTGCCTCCGGCGCGCGCGCCGCCTTTGCTGCCGAGGTCCAGCCCGCCTTTGGTGGCGCCGTCGCCGTGGCAATTGTAACAATTATCCGCGAGGATGGGCCGGATTTTGGCCTCAAAATATTCCTGATCCGCCGGCGAAATTTGCTGGGCGGATGCGGCGGGGGTGAGGCAAAGCAAAACGACCGCGATCAGTGTGCTGAAGGCGGCCGGTTGGAGTGGGTTGAGTGTGCGGGTGAGGTTGTTTTTCATAGCACAAATTTATCTTCAATTGCATTTAATTGCGTTTAATTTTCCTGACCCGCGATTGGCGCGGGCATTGTCAAAGTTGGCTACGCGATCACGCCTTCCACTACTTGGCCCCCTTGCGGCAGAGTGCGGGTGGGCTGGGTGAGCCTGAAATCGCGCCCGCCGTTACGGAAGGAAAGTTGTTCGTGGTCGAACCCAAGCTGGTTGAGAATCGTGGCGTGCAAATCTTTTACGTGGACTTTGTTTTCCACGGCCGATCCGCCCAGTTCATCGGTGGAGCCGTAGCCGATGCCGCCCTTGATGCCACCGCCGGCGAGTACGGTGCTCATGCCGCGCGCGTTGTGGCTGCGCCCGCCGCCGCCATCCTCGGTGGGGCTGCGGCCGAATTCACTGGAGATATACACCAAGGTGTCCTCGAACAGGCCGCGTTCCTTGAGGTCGTCCATCAACGCGCCCACTGCAGGGTCAAGCTGTTGGGCGTTGCGTGCGGCGCGGCCGGCGATGCCGTTGTGTAAATCCCATCCGCCCTGGCCCACCTGCACGAAACGCACGCCGCGTTCGAGCAAGCGCCGCGCGATGAGCAACTGACGGCCTTGGCCGTTGTTGCCATACTTGGCGCGGGTTTCGGGTTTTTCGCCGGCGATGTCAAAGGCCTCGCGGGCGTCTGTTTGCATGCGGTATGCCAGCTCAAAGGTATTGATGCGTGCTTCCAACGCGCCTTCGGCCTGTCGCTTTTGTTTATGAATCTCATTGAGCTTTAGCAGCAGGTCTAGTTGCTTGCGCTGATCATTGCGGCTGGCAAAGTCGCTCTTAATATTTTTGATGATGTCCTCGATTTTCGTGTTATTGGAATCCACGAAAGTGCCTTGGAACGCGCCGGGCAAAAAGGCGTTGGTGTAGTTGCGCGCGTCGGGTGCGTTGCCGGGGCGCATGGTGATGAAGCCCGGCAGGTTTTGGTTTTCTGTGCCGAGCCCGTACAACGCCCAACTGCCGACGGCCGGACGGATTTCCTGCATCTCGCCGGTGTTCATCATATAGGTGGCCGGCCCGTGCGCGGGGGCATCGGTGTAGAGCGAACGGATGATCGCGATGTCATCAGCGTGGCGACCGATGTTCGGCCAGATTTCGCTCATCTGCAGGCCGCTCTTGCCGAACTTCGGAAACTTAAACGGCGAGGCGAGCAGCTTGCGGTTACCGGTCTGTTTGCCACCACTCTTGTTGAGCTCCGGACGGGGATCCCACAAATCCATGTGCGGCGCTGCGCCCGCCAAAAAAATATGCAACACGCGCTTGGCTTTGGCCTTTTTCGGCGGTTGTTTGGGAGCCAGCGCACCTTTGCTGCTATCCTGGGCAAACCCCTGCTCAGCCATCATGCACGAGAGCGCCAGCGCGCCAAAGCCGCCGCTTGTGCGTGTGAGCCATTGGCGGCGGTTCAAAAACAAATCTTCGGTGCGGGCCGTGTGGTCGGCGCGGTTATAAAGTGGGTAATCTTGATTCATGGGCATAAGGTTTCCGAGTTGTAGTTTTCCAACGCAGCTTCTTTATGAAGTATACCACGAAATGGCGAACACGCAATGGTAAATTGCCAATTTTTTTGAAAAATACAGGGCGGCACACGGGACCTTCCACGGTTGATTATCCTGCTCAAACCTGAGGGGTTGGGCATAAGTTTTCCGTCCGCTCAATAACGCGGCATTGAGTTTTGGCCCCCCGTCGCTACGGTTTCGGGATGCGAGGATTTACAGTTTTTTTTCTTGGGTTAATCGCCCTCACGTGGCTCGGGTGCGGATCGCTCAGCCGCGAGCCCGGGCTCATCAAAGTGCTGCCGCATTATCTGGATGAGCACGGCCGCCATACCACTGGCGTCACCCTTATCGAGCGCGATCTTTATCAACTGGATCTCCGCAAAGATCCCAACGCCGTGCACGGCGTGCGTTACAATGTCAACTGGCGCGGCAACGCGGAGATGACCGTGCGCCTCGAACTGCGCAGCACCAAGGCCGGCGTCGCTCCTCTCATCCTCGAGCAAACCGCCACGCCCGAAGGCGGCGACACTTGGACCCCCATCCTCATCGATTTGGCAACCTACAAAAAATTCGGCCAACCCGAATCCTGGCGCGTCACCCTCTGGCAAGACGGCGAACAAGTCGCCGAGCAAACTTCGTTTCTTTGGTAGGCGATTTTATGTAGCCCGGGCCGGTGGCCCGGGTTGGTTTTTGGCAGGGACACGCGGCAGCGCGTCCCTACCGAAACCAAGTTATCCCCCAAACCCCCGCCATTCACCGCACCCCTTCTAAGCTGCGCATAACCCTCCAGCAGTTTAAGATAACTCCAACGTGCATTCGCCGCCTAACGCGCGTACAACCTTAATCACGAAAGCGGCTGAGCCCGCACGACACGGGACGACCTGAGCGGCCCCAGCCAGCTTTCGCAGGGAGGCCACGGGACCGCCCGATGCCGAAAAACTCAACTGGTCCTGTCCACACCTACACCCACCCCCATAAACCCACCACGGCATCGGTGCGTCCGCGCGCGCTGCGCGGGTTGATGGTTGAGTGATGAGAGTTGGGGGAATATCGTTCGCACGCGAATGCCACCCTCAACCATCCTCATCCTCTGCACTGGCAACAGTTGCCGCAGCCATCTCGCCGAAGGCATTCTGCGCGCCGCCGTGGGCGATGCCGCCACCGTAGCCAGCGCGGGATCGCAACCCGCCGGTTTTGTTCACCCAATGGCCATCGAGGTGATGGCCGAAATCGGCATCAACATCAGCGGCCATACTTCAAAACACCTCAACGCGTTTTTAGAAAAAGAAGTGCACACCGTCATCACCGTGTGCGGCAATGCCGATGCCGCTTGCCCCGTCTTTCCCGGCCAATCTGAAAAACACCATTGGCCCTTTGACGACCCCGCGAAAGCTAAAGGCAACGAAGCAGAAATCCGCGCCATCTTCCGCCGCGTGCGTGATGAGATTCGCGTGAAGTTTGAAGCGTATGCGCGAAACTTGGCCGCAGCCGGTTGAGCTTGCCAAACCTATTGCTTGCCAAACCTATTTTTTCCTCACTAAATATTCCCGTGAATTTTCGAAAATGGATTTTGATTTTGCCGGCCATTGCGATTGCAGTCGGCTGCACCTCCCCAAAACCGTGGCGGCCGGAGAAGTTGGGCGTGCTGGCGATTCTAGGCAAACAATGGCAGGGACGCCC
>CAUZWB010000209.1:0-4941 GCA_963583525.1 Verrucomicrobiia bacterium
GGCATCGACGTTGTTGCCTTCGAGGCGGACCACGAGAGGGAGGGTCAGTTGGGTTTCCTGCACGGCGGCCACGATGCCTTCGGCGATGGTGTTGCAATTCATGATGCCGCCAAAAATGTTCACGAGGATGGCTTGCACGTTGGGATCGCCCACGATGATTTCGAAGGCGGCTTTCACTTGCGCTTGGGTGGCACCGCCGCCGACGTCGAGAAAGTTTGCGGGGTCGCCGCCGTAATGTTTGATGGCGTCCATGGTGGCCATCGCGAGACCGGCACCGTTGACGAGGCAGGCGATGTTGCCGTCGAGCTTGATGTAGTTGAGGTCGTGCTCGCCGGCTTCCACTTCGAGCGGGTCTTCCTCAGAGATATCGCGCATCGCGACGATGTCCGGATGGCGAAAGAGCGCGTTGCTGTCGATGGACATTTTGGCATCGAGCGCAACCACCGCCTCGGTGCCGTCCTCATTCACGATGTGCGCCAATGGATTGATTTCCAGCATCGAGGCATCGCAATCGTGCCACGTGTTGTAGAGCGCTTGCAACAATCCGGCTGTTTGCCCGATGAGCCGACCGCGCAGTCCCAGCGCGATGGCAACCTTGCGGCCTTGGTGCGATTGCAATCCCAGCGCGGGGTCGACGACTTCTTTGATGATTTTTTCGGGTGTCTTATCCGCCACCTCTTCGATGTCCACCCCGCCCTCGGCGCTGGCCATCACGATGGGTTTGCCCAGCGCGCGGTCGAGCAGCACGGCCACGTAGAATTCACTTTTGATGTTCTCCGCCGAAGTGATCAACAGTCGGTTGACCTGCTTGCCCACTTCGCCGGTTTGCTTGGTTACTAGCACATTGCCGAGCATCGCTTCGGCTTTGGCGGTGGCGTCCTCCACGCTGTCGGCCAAATGCACGCCGCCTTTGAAGCCATCCTTGAACGTTCCCTTGCCGCGGCCGCCGGCGTGGATTTGAGATTTCACAACTACGCGCGCATTGCCTGCGTCAAAAAGTTTCGCAATGGCCGCCTTGGCTTCGTCGAGGTTGGTGGCCGGTTCGCCCGGCGGCACTTTCACACCGTGGCGTTCCATTAATTGTTTGGCCTGATATTCGTGGAGATTCATAGGTAAAAAACAGCGCCCCTGCTATGGGACAGGGGCGGGGGTGTGGCAAGAAATTTGTGTGCGCGCCAAAGTGCCGGTTAACGTTGGCTCAAGGCTACCCATGGCTTGCCGTCGTCACCGGCGTATTGGGCGCGGGGGCGGATAAGGCGGTTGCCGTCGAGATGTTCGAGGACGTGGGCGGTCCAGCCTGCGGTGCGCGCAATGGCAAAGATGGGCGTGAATAAATCGGTTGGAATCCCCAGCGAGTAATAAACCGTGGCGGAATAAAAATCGACGTTGGCGTTGAGGTTCTTTTTCTCGAGCATCAGCTCGGCGATGCGCTCGGACATTTGAATCCACTTTGGTTCGCCCAATTCTTTGGTGAGCTGTTGCGCCATCCGTTTGAGGTGCGGCGCGCGAGGATCCAGTGTGGTGTACACGCGATGGCCGATGCCCATGATTTTGCGTTTGTGCGTGAGGCAATCCTCAACGTAAGCATCCACTTTATCCAAATCACCAATCTCGTGTAGCATTTTGATGACGCCTTCGTTGGCGCCGCCGTGGAGCGGGCCTTTCAATGTGCCGATGGCGCTGGTGATGGCACTGTACACATCGCTGAGTGTGGCGATCGTCACGCGGCTGCTAAAGGTGCTGGCGTTGAAGCCATGATCGGCGTGGAGGATGTAGCAAACATCAATGGTGCGCTCCATATCGGCGCTGGGTTTTTCGCCGTTGATGAGCCAGAGAAAGTTTGCGGCTTCGCCAAGCGAAGGATCGGATGCGAGTAACTCCTTGCCTTGCCGCTGCCGGTGAAAGGTGGCGATGAGTACTGGGATTTGCGCAATGAGGTTTAAGGATTTTTCGCGCGCGAGGGCGATGTCTTCACCCGTTTCAGGCTCGGCATCGTAGCAGCCTAACGCACTGACGGCGGTGCGGAGTACGTGCATCGGCGCGGCCTCAGCGGGCATCGCACTGATGAGGTTGATGACGCCTTGCGGAATTTCGCGGCGGCCAGCCAGATCCTGCTTTAGGGCGTCCAACTCGTCCGGTGTGGGCAGGCGTTTGTGATACAGCAAATGAATGACTTCCTCGAACGAGGCGTTTTCCGCGAGGTCGTTGATATTGTATCCGCAATAAATCAACTCACCGAGATCGCCGCGCACGTCGCTCAATTCCGTTTCGGCGGCCACCACGCCGGCCATTCCTTTGTCGATTGGTTCCGCTGTCATTCCTGATTCGCTCATTGTCATAGCTATTTGCTCCCAAAAGCAGGGGGTTGAGGTCGGAGAACTTAAAAAAAACAGCTCGTCGCGTCAAGCTTTCCGCAACACCAGAAACAGTTCATCACCTACCTGTTTGCTGGATTTTAAAGTGAATTGCGCGGCATTTTTAAGCTGCGCGAAACCGAGGCCATCAGCGATCGTGGGGGCATCCCGCCCTCCAAATAATCGTGGGCACACAGTAAGGTGCACCTCATCGACCATTCCCGCGCGGAAGAGCGAATCATTTAATTGCCCGCCCCCTTCGCTAAGCAGCCGTTTCACACCCCATTTTTTGCCGAGCCAATCGAGCGCCCGTTTGAAACTAATCGCTTCGGTGCCGCAAATTTCCACCGCGTTGGCCGCAGCTTTCAAATTCTTCAATCGCGTTGGGCTGATCTCTTCGGTGGTGAGCACCAACACCGGCGCACCTTTGGACCGGAAAATTTTATGGCGTAAATTTACCTTGCCGCTGCCGCTGGCAATCACTCGCAGCGGCGGGTTTGCCTTGCAACGCGGGCCGGGGCCGAGAGTGACTTTGGGCTGAGCATTGAGCGTGCCCGCGCCGGTGAGGATGGCGTCGGTCTTATCGCGTAGGGCGAGCAAATGCGCGTGATCCGCGCGGCTGCCGAAACTTGTCACCTCGCGGTTGGCGCTGGCGATTTTGCCATCGGCGGTCATCGCCATATTGATGGAAACGTGTGGACGCATCACAGAATCAACATCGCATCGCCGTAGCTGAAGAAGCGATACTTTTCGCGGATGGCCTCGGCGTACGCTTCGAGCATCCATTGGCGTCCGCTCATGTTTCCCGGCGCGGCAAAGGCGCTTACCAGCATCAGCAGTGTGGATTGCGGCAAATGAAAATTAGTGAGCAATCCATCCACCACTTTGAATTCGCGCGGCGGATAAATGAAAATATCCGTGCTGCCCGAAGTGGCGGCTAGCGGCTGATTGTTTGCCGCCACGCTTTCGAGCACGCGCACCGTGGTCGTGCCCACAGCAATGACGCGCCGCCCATCGGCTTTTGCGGCATTGATGGCAGCAGCAGTTTTGGCAGGCAAAGTGAAGCGTTCCGAGTGCATTTGATGCTCCGCCAATGCCTCCGCCTTCACCGGCGCAAAGGTGCCGAGGCCGACGTGAAGGGTTACGGTGTGGGTTTCCACCCTCCGACTTCGGAGTTGGTCGAGCAGTGCTTCGGTGAAGTGCAGCCCGGCAGTGGGCGCGGCGACGGAGCCGGTTGGGTTGGCGTAGACGGTTTGATAGCGCTCGGCGTCTTCGCTCGATTGCCCGTGCGTTTCACGGCGGATGTAAGGCGGCAAAGGCATTTCGCCGAGGGCATCCAGTTCCGTGAGCAAATCATCCGTGCCCACAAAGCGCAGTCGCGCGTGGCCTTCCTTATTTTTTTCCAGCACCTCGGCAGTGAACGGGGTGGGGCGGCCTTGGTTATCGAAAATTTCGATGTGTGTTTTTGGCGGCAGACGTTTACCGGGGCGTATCATCGCCCACCATGTGGCGTCGTGCGCCGGTTCGGTGAGCAACATTTCCACGGCGGCTCCTCCATTCATTTTGCGTCCGCGCAGGCGGGCAGGGATGACGCGGGAATTGTTCATCACCAGCACATCGCCCGCGCGCAGGAATTGGGGGAGATCGATGAATTGATGGTGCGCGAAGGTGCCCTCAACCCTCTTTATACTCAGCAAGCGTGAGCCGTCACGCGCGGGCGCTGGGTTTTGGGCAATCAATTCAGGCGGCAAATTGAAGTTGAAATCCGCAGTTTTCAGGGATTTTTCCTGATTTTCCGTGCTCACGGCCGGAATTGAGGCATTTTTTGTGAAAAAACGCGAGCCTCAGAGAATTCGGGGGGACGAAAAATAACCAAAAAAAACCAACAAAAATGTTGACGAATGTGAATAAGTGTCACTAAGGTGTTGCGCTGTGTGGCAAAGTGGGTTAAAGGTGCATCACGCAAACGATGTCAAACGATACGGTCAACATGCCTGTTTATTACAATTCGCTCTATCGACATGGAGTGGATGGCAAGCGGCGTGTGCAGGTGCCGGCCAAGTGGCGGCCGTCGCGGCCGGACGTGGAATTTACTTTGATCGTGTGGCCGAAGTCGGCGCACGGCCCGTGCTTGCGGGTTTTGCCGCCGGAACAGATGAGCCACTTGATGGCGGACATTAACGCGATGAGCAATGACGACCCAAACAAGGTGGTGCTCAAACGCTTCATCGGTAGCGAGAGCGCGCAAGTGCCGTTGGACAAAGCGGGTCGAATTTGTTTGCCCGAAGAAATGACAAAGACAGCCGGCATCAAAAAGGACGCTGTGCTGGTGGGTTTGTTGGATCGATTTGAAATTTGGAACCCGAACCGATACAGCGCCGTGCGCGGCGAAGATCAAGTGATGGCCGGCGCGGCCTTCACGTTGATGGAATAACGGCGGGTGAGAATGTGTTCTGCCATTCGGCAGACGCCAAGGAGGTGGGAAACGTGGTGGCCGGGGCAAGCGCCCCGGTCATCGCGGCCCCATTAAAAAAATGAGGAAGAACTGGAAAAACCGATGCGGGCTGGCCTTCGTGCTGGCAGCACT
>CAUZWB010000210.1:0-4915 GCA_963583525.1 Verrucomicrobiia bacterium
TCTTCGGCCTTGGCGTCGGGGAAAAAATTCTGCAGTTCCCGCATTCTCGTGGTCATGCTTTGGGTGCCTTGCTGCATCAGATAAGTTACGAGTGGGATGTTGTGCAGACCGACCTTGATGAGCGAGGCGAGGTTGTCCGCCCGAATGGAGCCGGGCAAATCCCAGAAGCTGCCGCCCTCGTGCAAAAACTTCGTGGTCCACGCAGCGTACGGGCCGAAGAGGAGGGATTTTTTGCCGTCAATAATCCGCGTGTCAATGTGCGGCACGGCCATCGTGGGCGCGGCGCCCGGCGACATCCCGTACACTTTGGCTTCGTGTTGTTTCACGAGTTCCGGTTTGTGGCACACGAGCCATTGGCCGCCGATGGGGAATCCGCCGAAGCCTTTGCTTTCGGCGATGCCGGATTTTTGCAGCAACGGCAAACTGCCGCCACCCGCGCCGATGAACACAAACTTCGTTTGATTGGTAAACTTACGGCCGGTTTCTAAATCCTTCACCTCCACGGCCCAACCTTCCCGCGTGCGGGTGAGATCGGTGACGCGATGGCGCAGAGCGTAGCCGCAGTCGTCTTGTTGGCCGAGCCATTCCACGAGCATCTCGGACAACGTGCCGAAATTCACATCCGTGCCGCGTTCCATTTTGGTGGCGGCAATCGGCGTGTCATCGCGGCCGGCGAGCAGCAGCGGCGCCCAGTCACGGAGGGTTTCACGGTCGTCGGTATATTCCATATCGCGGAAAAAATGATGAGCGCTCATCCCCGCGTGGCGTGATTTGAGAAAATTCACCTGCTCCTGCCCGTACACAAACGCGATGTGCGGCAGGGGGTTCACGAATTTTTTGGGGTCATCAATCATCCCGTTGCGCACGGCGTAGCCCCAGAAATATTTCGACTGCTCGAACTGCTCGAAAATCTCGATGGCCTTGGTCACATCCACCTCGCCATCCGCGCCACGATTAGGCGTGTAGCTCAGCTCACACATCCCCGCGTGGCCGGTGCCGGCATTGTGCCAGCCGTTGGAGCTTTCCTGCGCGAGTTCCTCGGTCACCTCATAAAGCTGAATTTTCAAATCCGGCTGCAGGTTTTTCAGCAACGCCCCCAGCGTGGCACTCATCACGCCACTGCCGATTAACACGACATCCGGTTCATCGATATGGTTGGAATTGCTCATCAAAGGCCCGCGACGATGCGCAAAATCGCCCGCCAAGCCAAGCAAAGCGTGAATTGATTTTTACGCGCCACGTCGTACACTCGGTGCAGATGCTCGCGCGAATTTCATTACTCGTTTTGGCCACTGTGCTGATTGCCGGTTGCACCGCCATTTCCACGGGCGTTCAGCACCTCATCATTCGTCCATTCATCAGCGATCCCAAACCTCTCCATCAAGCCGCCCAATCCGGCGACGCCGAGGCCGCCCAAAAACTCATCGCCGATGGCGCGAAGGTGAACACGAAAGATCGCGCCGGTGATCGGCCGCTCGATCTTGCAACGGACCATCGCGACGTTTCCAATTTTCTGCGCCAACACGGCGGCATCACAAAAACTGAATCTAACAATCTAAAATGAGACACTTGTTCACTTTGATTTTACTGACGGCACTGCCAGCCGCCGCTGCTGAATTCGCGGCGGCGGATTTGGAATTTTTTGAAAAGAAAATCCGGCCGTTGCTCGCGGAGCATTGTTACAAATGCCACAGCGCGAAATCCAAAAAGCTCAAAGGCGGTCTGCGGCTGGACCATCGCGCGGGTGTGTTCAAGGGCGGCGACAGTGGCGCGGCGATTGTTTCGGGCAAGCCCGAGCAAAGCCTGCTCATCGAGGCCATCGGCTTTGACAACGTGGATTTGGAAATGCCGCCGAGCGGCAAGCTGTCCGCCACGCAAATTGCTGACCTCACCGATTGGGTAAAACGCGGCGCGCCGTGGCCCAAGGAAGCGGTGGCGGGCGGCACTCAAAAAAAGTTCAATCTCGCCCAGCGCCGAGCCGAGCATTGGGCGTGGCAGCCGGTGAAAAAACAATCGCCGCCCAAGGTGAAGCAGACCGACTGGCCCGCATCGCCGATTGACCATTTTATTCTCACGAAGCTGGAGGCGGCGAAACTCAAAACCGCCGGCCCCGCATCCAACCGCACATTCATCCGGCGTGCGTATTTCGACCTCACCGGTTTGCCGCCCACTCCGCAAGCCATCGCGGCGTTCGAGCAGGCGGCAATCGTCAATCGGCAAGCAGCAATCGAAAATCTCATCGACGGCTTACTCGCCTCGCCGAATTTCGGTGAACGTTGGGGGCGGCATTGGCTGGACCTCGTGCGCTATGCGGAAACCTTCGGCCACGAATTCGATTTCCAAAATCAGGAAGTGTGGCGCTATCGCGATTATGTCATCCGCGCTTTTAACGACGACGTGCCGTACGATCGCTTTGTGAAAGAGCACCTCGCCGGCGATCAAATCAAACCGCGCTTTGCCAAGGACGGCGGCTGGAACGAGAGTCGCCTCGCCACCGCGTGGTGGTGGATGGGCCAGCACTGCCACTCGCCGGTGGACATCCGTGCGTACCAAGCCGAAATCATCGACAACCAAATCGACGTCATCGGCAAAGCGTTTCAGGGTATGACCATCGCCTGCGCGCGCTGCCACGACCACAAGTTTGACGCCATCAGTACACGCGATTTTTATGCACTGTACGGGATGATCGAAAGCGGCAGTTTTTCGCACGGCTCGGTGGAAGGTTCCGCCAAGTTTGGCGACACCCAGAAGGCATTGGTGGAAATGAAAAAGGCATTGAAAAAAACATTTGCCGCCCAACTCAAGCCCGTCGCCGCTCTCAAAGCCGATGCCGCGCCGAAGGGGTATCGATTGATTTCCGACGTTCGCCAAAGTCACGGCAAGGATTGGTTCGCCGATGGCGTGGCGTGGGCGAACGCACTGACGAAGACGGGCGAATTCACCGTGGAAGCTGGCGGGCTACGTGGTGTTCCGACGGGTTGGCTGCACAGCGGGCTATTGGGGCGGAAGTTTCAGGGCACGCTGCGGTCGGCGACTTTTGAGATTAAGGAAAATCACATTCACCTTCTGGCACTCGGCCGCGATGTGCGCGTGAATTTGGTAATCGATAATTTCAAAATTATTCAGGGCCCAATTTACGCCGGCAACACCCGCACGCTCAACAACGAGCAACCTCATTGGGTGACGTTCAACGTGGCGATGTGGAAAGGGCACCATTGCTATTTGGAAATCGTCGACCTCTCCATCGCAAATCACAGTGGCAAAGGGTTGAAGCCCGACGGCTACGCGGCGGTGCGCGAGCTTTGGGTTTCTGAAAACGGCAAGCCCCCCGCCGGTGCGCTCCCTCGTTTGCCCAAGCCCATTCCCGCCAAGGGCGCGGAAGCAACGGCGTTATTACAAAAATATTTACAACTCGCCAATGCCGTTCCGCGTCCGGCCACGGTGCCGGTGATGCTGGAGGGCACGGCGAGGAATGAAAAAGTTTTCATTCGCGGTGGGCACGGAAATCTTGGCGCAGAAGTGCCGCGGCGGTTTCTCACCGCACTGGTTGGCGAACATCCGCCGATGCCCGCCGGCTCCGGCCGCATCACGCTGGCCAATCACATCGCCGATGCCGCTAATCCACTGACCGCCCGCGTTTATGCCAATCGCATTTGGCATCATCTTTTGGGGCGCGGCATCGTGCCGAGTACGGATAACTTTGGTGTGCTCGGCGAAGCGCCGACGCATCCAGAGTTGCTTGATTGGCTGGCGAACCGGCTCGTGGAAAATCGGTGGTCCACCAAAAAACTCATTCGAGAAATCATGCTTTCGCGCACATATCAAATGAGCAGCAAACCCTCCGATGGCGCCACCGAGGCCAAAGATCCCACCAATACGCTGCTGCACCGAATGCGCGTGCGGCGGCTGCAAGGCGAAGCCATCCGCGATGCCATCCTCGCGGTGAGCGGCCGATTGGACAAAAAAATGTACGGCCCACCCGTGGCCGTGCATCTCACTCCATTTATGGAAGGCCGCGGCCGGCCGGGACGCAAAGGGCCACTCGATGGCGCGGGCCGCCGCTCGATTTACCAGGAAGTGCGCCGCAATTTTCTTTCGCCGATGATGCTCGCCTTCGACCTCCCGCTGCCGCTCACCACCTTCGGCCGCCGCACTTCGTCCAACGTCCCCGCCCAAGCACTCATCCTGATGAACGATCCTTTCGTGGTCGAGCAATCTAAACTATGGGCCAAGCACATTCTTACCGTGAACGAACCCGACCGCATCGACGCCGCCTACCAAACTGCCTTCGGCCGCCCCCCAAACGCCAACGAACAAAAAGCCGCTACCGCCTTCCTCCAATCCCAAGCCAAAGCCCACGGCGAAAAACAACCCGCCGAAAAGTCATGGAGCGATTTCTGTCACGTGCTGTTTAACGTGAAGGAGTTTGTGTTTTTGAATTAGGTTTGGTAACCAAACTCGGTTCAGCAGCGCACCTTAGGAACATGGCAGCCATTGAGACGGAAAATTTGACGCGCATTTATCGCGTGGGCGATGAGGAGGTGCGGGCGTTGGATGGCTTGAGCATCACGGTGCCCGAGGGCGCGCTGGCGGCGGTGGTGGGGCCGAGCGGTTCGGGGAAGAGCACGCTGCTGGCGTTGCTGGGTGGATTGGACACGCCAAGCGCCGGGCGAGTGAGCGTGCATGGCGACGCGCTGGAACGGATGACCCCCGAGCAATTGGCGGCGTATCGGCTCAACTCGGTGGGGTTTATTTTTCAGGATTTCTTTTTGCTGGGGCATCTAACCGCGCTGGAGAACGTGGAGGTACCGTTGAAGCTGGCGAGCCTTGAGCGCAAGGAACGGCGCGCGCGGTCGGCAGAGCTGATTGAGCTGGTCGGCTTGGGCCATCGCGGCGGGCATTTTCCAAATCAAAT
>CAUZWB010000211.1:0-4908 GCA_963583525.1 Verrucomicrobiia bacterium
CCTATTACAATTTAGGCGGAAAATTATAGTGTATTATTATACGATAACTGGCTTGAACACGGGTTGGTCGCCATGGGTCTCTAGTGGCTCAATGAATTTATTGAGGCCGGCCTTTTCACGTGCGCCAAAGTTGTAGCGGATATGGTCTCTGTATTTCTGTGGTGAAAAATCAAACAAACAAAGGCGTGAAGACCTCTGTTTCTCCGTGCGTTTCTAGCAGCTCCGAAAATTTTGCCAAACCTGCTTTCTCGGCGTCGCCGAGTTCGTATTGGATGTGGCCGCCGAGGTAGGTTTGGCGGAAATTGGCGTCGTAGTCGGGGTAGGTTTCGATGGTTTGGGCGAGGTGAGCGAGGCCGTTGGATTTGGCGGTGCGGAGTTTGTCGCGCAGGGCATCGTCGTGATGGCCTCGGCGGAGGGCCCACACGGCGAAGACGAAGGGGAGGGCGGTGAGTTCGTGCCACGCGGTGCCGAGGTCCCAGATTTTGTGCTCGTGCGGGGCGCGCAGGAAATCGATGGCGGGATTGCCAATGAGGAAAACATTTTCCAGTGAAACCGATTGGCGATAGCCGCCGAGGGGTTCGAGCTTTGGGATGCGGCCGCGCTCGGCGAAGAGCACGCGCAGGAGGTTCACGCTGGTGAGGCTGGCGGTGTCGCAGTGGATGGTTTCGATTTCCTCCAGCGGCTGCTTGTGCGCAAGGAAGACGCTCTTCACCGCGCCGCGCGAGGCGACGGCCACGCCATCGAGCACATCGTAGCCGTCGTGAAAAAGCGCCTCGGTGATGCTCACCAGCGCGGCATCGTGTTGGCCGCCGCGCAATTTTTCCGCCAAGCGCGAGGGCACGTCGTATTGCGTTTCGTGCTCAATACCATGCGTAAGCGGCACGGAGTTGAGATAAGGAACGGAGCCGATGCGTTTCATGCGGTGGCCAAATTATCGTCCAGAAGATTTGGTGGCACGGAATCGTCCGGCGAATGGGGGGCATCGGGCGTATCGCCGGTCCATTCGCGGACGGGTTCGTAAAAGGTGTTTCGCTGCACGGGCACTTTGCCGGCTTCGCGGATGGCTTTGATGAGGGCGGACTCGGCTTGCCCATCGCCGCCGCCTGCACCAGCCATTTTGAAAATGTGTTCCTCGACGATGGTTCCGTGCAAATCATCGGCGCCGTAGCTGAGCGCAACTTGCGCGAGCTTCATTCCGAGGCCCACCCAATAGGCGGTGAGATGGTCGAAGTTATCGAGGAACAATCGGCTGACGGCAATGGTGCGTAAGGCGTCATTGCCGGTGGGTGGATGGGTGACGGGGATGGCGTTATTCTCCGGTTGATAGGGCAGCGGAATGAAACCGGTGAAGCCGCTCGTCTCGTCCTGCAGCGCGCGCAGTTGGGCGAGGTGATCGATGCGTTGCTCGATGGTTTCTACGTGGCCGAAGAGCATCGTGCACGTGCTGCGGCCGCCGAGTTGATGCCACGCGCGATGGGCGTTGAGATATTCGCTGGCGGTTTCTTTGCCGCGCGCGATGGCGTCGCGGACGTCTTGCTGGAAAATTTCCGCGCCACCGCCAGTTAGCGAATCTAGTCCGGCGGCCTTCAACGTGGCGAGCACTTCGGGCATTGGCTTTTTGCTGATGCGTGCGAGGTGATAAATCTCCACGGCGGTGAAGCATTTGAGCTGGAGATTGGCATCGAGCGCCTTCAGCGCGCGCAGCATTTCGGTGTAGTAATCAAATGGCAGCGAGGGGTGCAGTCCGCCGACGATGTGCAGCTCGGTTATATTGAGCGCCAGCGCTTCCTTGGCCTTCGCTACTATTTCGTCGATGGAAAGCTCGAAGCCATCGCCATCGCGTTTCTTGCGCGCGAAGCTGCAGAACTGGCACGACAGGATGCAGTAGTTGGAATAATTGATGTAGCGATTGACGATATAACTGGCGCGGTTACCCACTTTGCGCTCGGTGGCCAGCGAGGCGAGTCGGCCGAGGGCATTGAGGTCGGGCGTGCGAAAAAGGCGCAGGGCATCGTCGGCCTCAAGGCGCGTGTTGGCTTCGACTTTTTCGGCAAGGTCGGCCAGTTCGCTTTTTTGCAAAATGAAATCCATCACCACAATCTCCACGAAACAAACCGCCCAACAAGGCTGACCTCGGTGACCACCATAATCAAAAACACCATACTGACAACGCCGTTGAGATTGAAGAATGCGCGTTGTACCCAATCGAGGCTGCGCTTGCGGGCGATCCAATGTTCGAGCAGCACGCAGACGGAAATGATAATCAGGCCAATCCAGTACGCCATTTTGAACGCGGCGAACAATCCAAAGAGCGTCAGCAACGCGAGCAACAACATGTGCATCAGCAGCGAAGCGGTCAGCGCGTTGTCGGGCCCCCAGCGGACAACCAGCGAATGCAGTTTGTGATCACGATCGAATTCAAAATCTTGAATCGCGTAAATGATGTCAAACCCGATGAGCCACAGCACCACCGACGCGGCCATAATTGTAGGCAACAATGCGCTGTGTCGCAGCGGGTCTTTAATGTCCGGCGAAAAATCAAACGAACCATTCACTGCCAGCCACGCGCCAATCGGGGCGATGGCCAGCGCGATGCCGAGGAAGACGTGCGTGAAATCGGTAAATCGTTTCGTGAGTGAATAGCCGAGAATAAAAACCAACGCCACCGGTGACAGAAAAAAACACACGAGCCGCCCTTGATGCGCGTCGCGCACCATATCGATGCCGAACGTGGTGGCGATGAACGCCAGCGCGCTGAGGATACAAAGTGTCCACGCGCTGGTGAGTGAGATTTTACCGGCGGGTAAATGGCGGTCCTTCGTGCGTGGATTGGCGGCATCGAATTTGCGATCCGCGATGCGGTTGAACGCCATCGCGCACGTGCGCGCGGTGACCATCGCCAGCAGGATGAGGCTGAACAATTTCCAACCCGGCCAGCCGAGTTTCATCAGCGGCGCGGCTTCCTGCGCTTCGGGTTCCAGCACGGCAAACCCCGCGCGCGCCGCCAGCACCATCGAGGCCAGCGCGAAGGGGAGGGCAAAGATGGTGTGCGAAAACTTGACGAACCCGCCCCATTTTTCGAGCAGGGAGGGTTTGGGTTCGTTGGATTCGTCTTTGCGCGGCACGCACACAGCGTGGAGGTTTGGCGGGGGAAAAGCAAAAGAAGAAATCACAATTGAAAATTGTGATGGTAGGGCGGTTTCTCCGAAACCGCTTTGGCGCGCTCGGAGAGCACGCCCTACCATTACTCCTCCTCCTCTTCCCGCCAGCGGGGGGAGATTTCATTTTCTACGCCGAGGTGGTCGAGGACGCGTGCGACTACGGTGTCAGCCAAATCCTCCAGCGTTTTTGCTTCGGAATAAAAATATGGGTTGGTGGGCATCATCGTGGCGCCGGCTAATAGAAGCAGCTCCATGTTTTTGACGTGGACGAGACTGAGTGGCGTTTCGCGAGGGCAAAGGATCAGTATTTTGTTTTCCTTGAGCATCACGTCAGCGGCGCGCAGGAGGGCATCATCGCTGATGCCGTGGGCAATGCGGCCGAGGGTTCCCATCGTGCAGGGGAGGATCACCATCGAGTCGAATGCATTGGAGCCGCTTGCGAAGGGGACGTTCATGCTTTTGGAGGCGTGCAGCTGCACGCCCTCGGCGAGGCGCAGGCCGTCGGGCAGTTCTTCTTTGAGAACGATATTGGCGTAGCTGCTGGCGATGACGTGGATCTCGTGTATGGCGGGGTCCAGCCGATCGAGCAGACGTTGGGTGTAAATCGCGCCACTGGCGCCGGTGATGGCTACGAGAATTCTCACGGGCGCGAGCATTGCTTTTTCAGGGTAAACGGCGCAAGCGATTTGTTCACCATTGTTAATAACCTCGACATCGCGGTGGGTGGGTGGCAGGGTGCGCGTCGCATTTTTCGCGCCCTGTCGGCGCGACAAAGGAGGTGCAAACAAAATCAAAACGGGCGTACTCCGCTCTCTTGGCGGTCGTGGTCTTGGCGTCGTGTGAAATGACGCCACGCAGTCACGGACCGATAACCTATCGTGTGCCCGCCGACAAAAAAACGGCGGTCGCAAAACAACAACCCGCACGCCCCGCGCCACCCGTTCGCGTGGCTACTGCCAAGCCGCCGCGGTATTTGCCGCCGGGCACGGGCACTGCGCCCACCGCGCCTCCCGCGCGTCCAAAGTTGCAGCCGGCGCAGCCGGTTATTTTGCAGGGCGAAAAACTCATGCCCGTGCAAGCCTCGCCCAAGGATTACCGCGTGAAGGTTGCCAACGCGGAATGGATTTCCCTCGAGCGCTGGGGAAAATTATATGAAGGCTGGTTTGGCCGCATCCAGCAACGCAGCGGCACGGTACATCGTTTGGTGGCGGCGAATATGCGGTTTGATTTCTCGCCAAGCCAGCGCCTCATCACCTGTCAAGGCATGCAAATCTGGCTTGGCTTTGGGCCGCGTTTGGTGAAGGGCCATCTTTATATCCACGTGCTGGATGTGCAGAAACATCTTGCGCCGCTCATTTCCGGCATGCCCACGCTCGGCCGCGTGGCGGTGATCGATGCCGGGCACGGCAAGGACAACAAAGGAACGCGCAGCATCTTCAACAAGAAATATGAAAAGGAATACACCCTCGACTGGGCGATGCGGCTCAAGCCGCTTTTGGAGAGCAAAGGCTGGCGGGTGTATCTCACGCGCGCCACGGATGACAGCCTCTCGCTGACCGACCGCGTGAAGTTCGCCGATCGCGTGCACGCGTCGGTCTTCATCAGCCTGCACTTTAATGCTGCCGCCGCGAAGGTGAGCGGGTTGGAAACCTATTGCATTTCTCCCACCGGCATGCCCTCGCACTTCACGCGTGGGAATCCTGATCCGGTTGCCACCAAACTCCCCAACAACCCGTGGGACGCCAGC
>CAUZWB010000212.1:0-4899 GCA_963583525.1 Verrucomicrobiia bacterium
TCTAAAAAATTCGACAGATTTCTGGATTTCCTCTGTTACTGGCACTGCGTTTGCTACGTCAATACTACTGTGAAACCCGTGTATACTATTATAAGGAGCGCTGTCTTGGCGCTGAGTTGCCTTTGCGTGATTTGCATTTTCAACGGCTGCAAATATTTGCCGTGGCAAAAATCGGCAGAAACGGCCGCACTCCCGGCGGTGCTTGATGTACCGCCCGCACCGATTGCGCCAGTTGAACCAACGCCTCCCGAAGTGACGCCAGCGGCGGAGGTCACACCATTGGTTCCTGCGGTGAGTGCTCATTTAAATATCCCTCAAACCGCACCCGTGGTGCCGGGAAACCTCGCCCCCATTGCGCCGCATCATCCCATCCCGCCCGCAGTGCCTGCGATACTTGAGCCCCCCTCGAACCCGGGCGCCACGGTGGGAGCCCCACTCTTGGTCGGCAGTGTGAAACGCAGCCAGGCGGATCTCCTTTTTTATCAAGCCGGCAATCCCAAGCCATTCACCGGCAGCACCACTTTGTTGCACGAAAACGGCGCACGCAAATTTGACGGCGCATTCAAGAAAGGCCGACGCGAAGGCGAAGGAATGGAATGGTACCTCAACGGCAAGCTGCGCTACGAAGGAATGTTCAAGGAGGATCGCCTGTTTGAAGGTTACGCGTTTTGGTACTATGTAGATTCCGGCGCGCTCAAGATGCGGGCGGATTACGTGAAAGGCCGACTCATCCGCGGCAGGCACTGGGATCGAAACGGTGATTTGTTTCGGTACTAAAACCCACTCCTTCCCGCTCACTGCTCACTCAACCTATTTCCCGGGCACCACGGGAGGATCTGTATCGCGATCTTCGCCGCTAAAGTAACGGTTGCTTGCACCTCCATCATCGAGAAACTTGCCGGACTCATCCTGCACGTAGCCGAGCTCTTTGGGTGTTTTGGCCGAGACGGCTCCGTCGAGGAAAGCCACAATCGCGCGGCCGTTCAGGCAAGGGTCTACCGCAGTGCGCGGGCTGCCGGGATCGCCAGTGCCAATGTCGGAACGGGAAGTGAGGCGCGGAGGATCCAGTGACCAGCCGTGGTTCCCCCAACTGCTGTAACTCCCGCCGCTATTGATGTATGTGGTGCGATCTTTTTCTGAAAAACCCGCAGCCGTGCCCATGCAAGTACCTCCCAATACGGTGCTGGAAAAATTAACGATGGAGGCGCTGTACACCGGGTAGTGATGAAACTTTCCGTTGCTCTTGCGACCGTTCCCAAGGAATTGGTGATTGTAGCCAAAGGCGTAGTTACGTTCATCCTTCCACGTCGGCCGTAGCGGATTGATGTAAACCGGGTTGTCATAATCCTGCCGGTCGCTGGTGGTCAGCGGTTTATCAAACGCATAAACCCCCACGTGCATTCCCATGAAGGCCACCCACCGCGGGCGGTACTTCATTCCATTACCCACTTCGTACCAGTTCTTTGGATTTTTTTTGCCGCCGGATTCCTTGGCGAACCGGCCCGGCAGCATCAGGTCATCATTTTCATCCACATACAGTTGGCAACCGGCGGTGAGATTTTTAAGATTATTGATACACACAACCCCGCGCGCTTTGGTCTTGGCCTTCGCCAAAACGGGCAGCAACATCGAGGCGAGGATGCCGATGATGGCGATGACCACCAGCAATTCAATCAACGTAAATCCCGACGTACGCGCGCGCATTGTTGTGTCCGAAACTGCGTTCATAAAGGGCGAAGCTTACGCGAGCTTTGTTAACAAATTATTTCCAGCCGACGGGAAAATTGTTAAGATTGGGTAAAGATGAACGCTTTTGACCTTGATTCCGCGCATCCTCCCGCCGTGAACGCCTCAAAAAATGCCGGGCTGCGTTTGTTGATCATCGATGATGATCCCAAGCTCTGCCGGTTAATCGGCAAATACCTCGGGCCGTTGGGCTACGAGGTGGAAGCCGTTCACACGGGGCCCAAGGGCTTGCGGCGCGCCTTGGAGTGGACGCCGGACGCGGTATTGCTCGACGTGATGCTGCCGGAAATGGACGGCTTCGAAGTGCTCAAAGGCATCCGGCACGAATCCAACGTGCCCGTGCTGATGCTCACCGGACGCGGAGAGGAAACCGACCGCGTGGTGGGCCTCGAACTGGGCGCGGATGATTATATGCTCAAAACCCTTTCCCCGCGCGAAATGCTCGCCCGCCTGCGCGCGGTGATGCGTCGCGCTTTAGCACCGACCCAAGCAAATCAAACCCCCGAAGCGATCGGCGAACTGAGCAATGGCCCGTTGCGGCTATTGCCCGATTCACGCACCGCGGCGCTCGGTGATCAACCGCTGCAGCTCACGGCATTGGAGTTTGATTTACTCAGCACGCTGTTGAAATCAGCGGGGCGCGTTTGCACGCGCGAGCAGTTACTTTCGGCCATCGCCGACCGCGAGCACGAGGCGTTCGACCGCTCCATCGACGTCCACATCTGCGCCCTGCGCCAAAAGCTGGGTGACAATCCAAAAAAACCCAACTACATCCGCACCGTGCGTTCGGTGGGCTACCTGATGATCGAGCACTGACCCGCCACGATGCGCATAATAAAATTTCGCGACACGTTGATCGCCCGCATCCTCGGCGGATTTTTGCTAAATCTCGCGCTGGTGGGTGCGGGCTTGTGGGGGCTGTACCGCTTTCAAGTCGGACCCGCCTCCCCGCTCGCGGGATTATCTGAGGAGCGCGTGCGCCACGCGGCCGCGGCGTTAAGCGATCAACTCATCAGCACGCCGCGCACCCACTGGCTGCAAACCATCCAACGCCACAGCGAACGGCACCGGGTGGAATTCCATTTATGCCACGCGCACGGCGGCTCGTTGTTAGGGGATGAATTTCAGGCCGGCGATGCGGTGCAAACATTACTGAATGAATCCTTTTCCCCCGTAGCCGTTTCGCCCGTGCGCCGGCATCTCGCGCGCCAATTCGAGGCGCTCAATCTTTCATCCAAACAACTCGACCAAATCGAAACCATCTGGCTCGAAAGCCTCCGGCAATTTCGCCAAACCCCCGACCCCCAAGCCGCGGTGGATGCCTACAACACCCGAGTGCGCGCCGTGCTTTCGGACCGCCAACGCACGCAGTTTGCCACCTTGGCGCCGCGCCATTTGCGTCCGCTCATCGCCGCCACGCCCACCACGCCGGCAGAATGGCTACGGCAGGCCGATCGCGACGGCAACGACGAACTCAATGCCGCCGAACTCGCTGCCGTGCTGAACGCCTACGCCCCGCCCGTGCCACAACCCGCCGCCACCCAGTCGCTACCGGTCGTGCGACCGGCGGTGTTCACGCAATCCGTGCCGGGGAAACGCCAGGTATGGGCGGCACTGGAAATCCCCGTGCGCGTGCCCGGCACCGGCCCGCCGTTTTCATCCTGGGACGTCGCTGACCTGCGCGCCGCACCCGATCATTCGCGCTACAACGCCATTCTGCTGATGGCCAGCAACCCCGTGGACAGCGGCAGTTTTTTCGCTGAACCGTGGCCGTGGCTCACCATTCTGTTGTTGGTGCTCGGGCTCTCGATTTTATTTTGGCTGCCGTTGGTGCGGCGCATCACGCGGCCACTGGCGGAAGTGACCGGCCTCACTGAACAAATTGCCGAAGGCCGTTTTCAGAATCGCGTGGGACTCGAGCAACGGGATGAAATCGGACGGCTCGCCCACGCGGTAGATCAAATGGCCGAGCGCCTGCAGGGATTAGTCGGCGGCCAGCGCCGATTCCTCGGCGACGTGGCCCACGAATTATGCGCGCCTCTGGCTCGGGTGCAAATGGCGCTCTGCGTGCTCGCCCAAACCGCCGCGCCGGAGCAACAGGAAGAACTCACTGATCTACAGGAAGAGGTGGAACAAATGGCCGCGTTGGTGGATGAGCTTTTGTTTTTCACCCGCACCGGCGCGCACACCGAGCCACGGCTGGAGCCCGTGCCGCTGCGCGATTGTGTGGAGCAAGCCCTACGCCGCGAAGCCCCCGGACTGTCGCACCACATCGACGTGCCCGAACCCATGCAGGTGAATGCCGCACCCGACCGCCTCGCACGCGCGCTGGGCAATCTCGCCCGCAATGCCGAACAATACGCCCAAGCCGGCGGCACGCTGGAAGTGCGCGCGCAACGGCAAGGTGACGCCATCGAACTCACGTTTGCCGATCGCGGACCGGGCGTATCCGCCGAAAATCTACCCCAACTATTCGATCCATTTTACCGGCCGGAAATTTCCCGCTCGCCCGACACCGGCGGCACCGGCCTCGGCTTGGCCATCGTGAAAAGCACGGTGGAATCGTGCGGCGGCACCGTCCGCTGCAGCATCCGCAACGGAGGCGGGCTGGAATTCACATTACGGCTCTCGGCGGTGGATTAACGGTGGATGAATCACAGTCGACAACCCCGGCCCGGCACCGTAGCTTTTCCCAGTGCGCCCCATTTGTGTCCACATTATTTTGCCGCTGCTCGCCACCTTGTTGGTAGTGGCGGGGTGTGGGCGCAAACAAAAACCTTCGGCGCCTCCCAAAAAACCGACTCCGCCCAAGCCCGCCGCACTGTTTCCTTCCGCTGACGAAAAGGCGCTCCAACAACTCGGGCGCGAGGTCTTCGCCGCGTTCGCGCAAGGCGATGCCGCGAAGTTTCAAGCCCTCACCATCGCGGGCCTCGCCGCGCCTGAACTGGAAGCCGCCCTGCGCACGGTGCGCGCAATGGAAGCGCGCCAATACATCGCCCGGCTCGAAGCCATCCCGGTGGAAAAACGCAATGCGCTGCAGCTTGACACGCTGCGGCTGTCCAAGGCGTTTCTGGCCAACCCCAAAACCGCTTTCGCCAACGAATGGCCCGCGATGCAAACACTCGTCGGCGAACTGGGCAAATCGCAATTAAC
>CAUZWB010000213.1:0-4891 GCA_963583525.1 Verrucomicrobiia bacterium
CCAGCCGCTGGCTTGGCCATCGGTGATAATGTAAATTTCTTTCCGCAACGCTGCCCGGCCCTTGAGAATTTCCACCGCCTGATCCACTGCCGGATATAAATCGGTGGCGTGATGGCTCACTTTCGCGCGATCAATTACATCGTGCGCCTGCCGCAACGCGCGGGTTGGGCTGATGATGCTGTCTTTTTCCTGAACAATATCCGAGGCCAACAGCACCGAAGCATACGAGCCCGAAGGCATCGCATCGATGGCCTCTTTGGCCGCCGCGCGTGCTTTTTGGAATGCGGATTTTTTATCCAACCCCCGCAAATCCATGCTGTACGAATTATCCAGCACCACCACCGCCGTTACTTTCGTCTGCCCGAGCACGTCCGTGCCGGCGGTCTTCAATGCGGGCCGCGCCAGCGCGAAGGCCAGCAACGCCAACAATGCGCAGCGCAGTAATAGCAAAATCAAATCCTCCAACTGCATCCGACGCTGGTTTTGTTCCACGCTGAGCTTGATGAACTTCATCGCGGCCCAGGTAACCTGTTTGAATTTACGGCGGTTGAGCAGGTGAATAATGATCGGCACGGCCACCGCCGCGGTTCCGAACAGCATCATGGAATTCAGGAATGACATCAGTGCTGTTTCCCCTTCGCGGTGCGGAGGCGGAAGCTGAGGTAATCGCTCAACACGCGGGCCAGCGGTTTGCTGGTGTCCACGCGGTTGTAGTGCACGCCGTTCTTCTCGCAGCCTTCGCGGATGCGGCGCTGGAAGGATTCAATTTCGCGTTGGTACGTGCGGCGAATTTCGGCGGGACGCGTGAGGATTTTGGGGATTTTTTCGAGCCCGTCGAATTCCACCAATCCATTGAAGGGAAACTCTAACTCATACGGATCCAACGTGTGAAACACAATTACCTCGTGCCCGCCAAAACGCAGATGTTGGATGCCTTCCATCACCGCTTCTTCTTCGTCAAAGAAATCGCTGATCAAAATGAAGATGCCTTTGCGCGGAGTTTGCAGCGCCATATCGTGCAGGTTGCGCGCGATGTCGGTGGCTTGCTCACCTTCGAACGCGGCAAGCCTACCCATTAGAGTGTGCAGCATGGCGCGGCTATCGCTACGAGGCGCGTAGTCGCGCATCCCTTCATCAAAAATCCCAAGCGCCACTGCATCGCGTTGGTGCAGGATGATGTACGAAAGCACGGCCGCGATCATTTTACCGTACTGCAGCTTGGTGTGTTGGCCCGAGCCGTAGGCCATACTTTCGCTGCCATCGAGCAGGATGTTGGCCACGTAATTGGTTTCCTGTTCGTATTGCTTAATGAACAGGCGATTGGTGCGGGCGTTCACCTTCCAATCGATGTGACGCACGTCATCGCCCGGTGAATATTCGCGGTGCTGGGCAAATTCAATCGCGAAGCCGCGGTAAGGCGATTTGTGTTCGCCCGCCATATAGCCCTCCACCACGTAACGCGCGTGCAGCCCAAGGGCATCCGCCCGGGCAATGGCCTCGGGGTCCAGCAAATCCGCTGCGTGTTGCGCGTCCATTATTTAAACGGCGCGCTTAACTGAGCTTCTCGTCCTGCGGCACCTCTTCGAGAATGCGCTCGATGATGTCATCCGGCGTGAGCCCTTCGCTGGTGGCGGAGAAGTTAGGAATGATCCGATGCCTCAACACCGGCCCCGCCATCGTCGCGACATCCTGGCAACTCACATAAACCTGACCGCTCAAAATCGCGTGTGCCTTGGCAGCCATAATCAGGTTCAAACCCCCACGCGGGCCGGCGCCCCAGCTGAGCCATTTTTTACAAAGCGGCAGTGCCTCGTCGGTGGTCACGCGCGTGACGCGCACCAGCTTGCGGGCGTATTCGAACACATGATCCGCCACCGGAATGCGGCGCACCACATCCTGCAGCTCGATGATTTGCTCCGCATTCAACACCGGCTTCGGTTTGCCCGGCACGGTGCCGGTAACCATTTTCATGATGTCCATTTCCTCATCGGCATTGGGGTAATCCACTTTGATCATAAAGATAAAGCGATCCAACTGCGCCTCGGGCAGTGGGTATGTACCTTCCTGCTCAATGGGGTTTTGGGTGGCCAACACAAAAAACGGATCCGGCAGTTTGTGATCCGTTCCACCTGCGGAAATCTGCCGTTCCTGCATCGCCTCCAACATCGCCGCCTGCGTCTTGGGCGGCGTCCGGTTAATCTCATCGGCCAATACGATGTTCGCGAAGATGGGGCCTTTCAGAAATTTGAACTCGCGCTCGTTGGTCACTTTGTCCTGATGGATGACCTCCGTGCCGGTGATGTCGCTCGGCATCAAATCGGGCGTGAACTGAATACGCTTAAATTCGAGGTCCAGCGTTTCCGCCAGCGACGACACCAGCAGCGTCTTCGCCAAACCCGGCACGCCCACCAGCAACGAATGACTGCGGGTGAAGATGCTGATGAGCACCTGATCCACTACTTCATCCTGACCAATGATGACTTTTGAAAGTTCCGCGCGAATTTTGGTCCGCGCTTCGGTGAGTTGTTCCACAGCCTGAAGATCGTCCCCCTCAAGTTGCGTTTGTTTTTCTGAATCAATTGTGGTCGTCATAAATGTATTCACTATGTTTACAGCGCTTGGGTTCAGTACGTTACACGCCACTAATCGTTTTGCTGGCGGGACGGTACGAAGCCAGCCCTTCAATGCAAACCAAAACCGTTCCCAAACCCGCCATTCGAATACCGTACGCGCCTGTTTATTCAGCCAATCCACGCCATTTCGAGATTTGACCATTTGCACGCAGCACGCATTTTGTGTAATCTCATCTCAATGAAACACATAAAACACATCATTACCGCACTCGCTGCCTGCGCCATTACCGCTTCGGCCCAGGTCACCCTCGAAATCGAACACACCGAAAAAAGCGCGTTCACCTCTCAAAGCGACGTCAAGCTCATCCAAATTCTCAAAATCGCCGGGCAGGAAATTCCCACCAAAAGCCTCCAAAAATTTACCGTCAAATCCACCACTGGCAAGCGCGCCGCCAACGGCACCCTCAACACCCTCGCAACCTTCACCCAATGGGCCGGCCAATGGAACTTTCCCGGCGGTATTGAAATGAAATTCAGCACCGACGCTCCCAATGCCAAGGCACCCCACCACGCAGATTTACAACAAAGACGGCTCACTAAATAAAGTCACCATCCCCAAAGCCGCGCACGATGGTTTGGAAGGCCCACTCAAAAACGAATTCAATGCCAAACAAATTTCCGACAGCATCAAGCAGGAACACGGCCGCCTCCCCAATAAAGCCGTGTCCAAGGGAGACACCTGGGTGCGCAAGGAAGTGATGCCCCTCGGTGCCGGCCAAGTGCTCAATCTCCGCGTTGATTACACCTACGAAGGCATCATCGAAAAAAACAACCAGCAACCTCGATCGCATCACCGGCAAAGTCACCGACGCCGCCTACGAAATGAAAGGCCCCGACGCCGGCCCGCTCACGGTAAAGGACAGCGACCTCAAAGCCGCCAAATCAAAAATTGAGTTGCTCTTCGACCGCAAGCTCGGTCGCTTCGTAGAAACCAAAAGCCTCATACAAGTCACAGGTGAAATGACCTTCAAAGCAAACGGACAGGAACTCCCAGGGAAACTCGATCTCACCATTGCACAAACCACCGCCGAGTTGCCCTCAAAGAAAAAGTAGCCTTACGAGTCTAACCACTGCCACGCCAGCAACTGCATGCGCGGCAGATGAAATGGGCCTTTCCACAAGTTCCCCTTCAACGGAACCGACACCCGGCCGTCGCGGTGCAAGTAGCCGTACCACTCGCCGTGCTCCGCATCGGGGAAATGCGCGTACGCCCAGTCGTGCACTTGGCGGTGCATCGCTTCGTAGCGCGCCTCGCCCGTGAGCAAGTGCGCCAGCAACGTGGCGAGAATGGCCTCGTTATGCGGCCACCAAAATTTCATGTCGTGCCAATACTCCTGCACCGGTTTTCCATGCACATCGCGGAAATAAAAAATGCCGCCGTGCTCCTCATCCCAACCGCGCGCCCACATCCAATCGAGCATCTTGCAGCCCAATTCGATTAGCGCCGGATCGTTGCCGCGCAATCGCGCTTCATTCAAAATAAACCACGCCCCCTCAATCGCGTGCCCCGGATTCAGCAGCCGCCCGTCAAAATGATCGAGCAACTCCCCTTTCGGCCCCACCGTTTCCATCACGCACTCCAGCTCCGGCTTCACAAAATCGCGTTGGATTTCTTCGATGCACGCGTCGATGTCCGCGCTGAATGAATCGTCACCCAAACACGCCCGCATTTCCTGCGCCGTCACCAACGAAATCATCGGCGCACCCATTCCCTTGCTCGGCCGCGTGTCCGTGAATTTTGCATCCCGCGAACCCGCAAACCCCGCGCGCGCCAACGCGTAAAGCTCCCGCGCCTTGTCGGCCATCGCCGCATCGCCCGTGGCCTTCGCGCACGCCGCAAACGCAATCGCGCCAAATGTCTCCGTAAAAAAATACCGCCGCTTGCGAATCGGCGCACCCTCGCGCGTCACGTGAAACCACATCCGGCCATCGCCATCATTGGCATCAAACCCGTGCTTTTCAATGAACTCAATCCCGTGCCGCGCCGCCGCCAGCCATTCCTCGCGGGGTTCCACGGTATTATAGAGCGTCGCCAGCAACCACGTGAACCGACACTGCTGCCACATCCCCTTGTCCGTATCCAGCAAACTGCCATCGCGATCGCGGGCGATCATAAATCCGCCGTGCGCCTCATCCACACAACGCGGCAGCCAGAAAGGCAAAGTGTCCTCCAGCAATCCGTCGCGGTAAACCGCAATCAATTCATTCCGTCGTTGTGCGTTCATGGGTTAAGCCGTTTCGTATTCATCGATCCATTC
>CAUZWB010000214.1:0-4885 GCA_963583525.1 Verrucomicrobiia bacterium
CGCGCGGGGACGGAGAACGTAGCCGGAGTACTCTCGATGATGGCGGCACTGGCTGAACGCGAGGCGGCATTGGCGGGGGACACTATTATAGAGAAGGAGGCTTGGCGGAACGCATTCGCGGCGAGCTTCAGTGACACAACAATTTTGGGCAAAGGTGAAGGTCGTTTATGGAACACGGTTTCGGCGCTGTTGCCGGGCGATTGCCGGGCGCGTTGGGTGGTGAAGCTCGATAAATCGGGCTTTGCCGTTTCAACCGGCAGCGCCTGCGCCAGCGGCAAGGAAGCGCCGAGCCACGTGCTCACAGCGATGGGCGTGCCTGCGGAGGATACGGATCGCGTGGTGCGTTTCAGCAGCGGCTGGGAAACGACGGCCGACAATTGGCAGCAACTTGCAAAGGGCGTGGCAACTGTGGCGGCCGATTTTTCCCTCAACCCTCGACCCTCGGTTCCCGACTAGTCTTCCTTTTCAACAGGAGGCGCGATGGAGCCGCCGATGCCGCTGCCGCCAATTCCGTAGGGCGGAAACATCGAATTAGTTCCGCCCCCGCTCGGGATACCCGGCACGGGCGAATCCAGCGGGGTATCCGGATGAAATGGATTAGGCTTGGTGACCTGTTTTTGGCTGATCCACAAAATAACAACCGGCAATAGCACCCCCAGCGCCAGCGAAATATAGATGGGTGTTTTGTCTTTGGTGGTGCGGATGGCCAGCACAATGCCCAGCGCCATCGTCGCTACTGCACCGACGACCATAATGTAAATCAGAATTTTGAACGCCTGCGTATTCGCTTCCCAATCAGTGATGGTGCGCGGTTGGATTTCCGCCTCGAGATCTAGTGGCGTGGTGGTGCGCGGGTATTCCTGCGCGGTGTGCACCCACCAGATTTTTTGCAGAAACGTCTGCGCCTCGCCGTCATCTTTTTGCCGCGCGGGCTTCAGCACAAAATAAAATCCCGACAGCAAATACAGCAACAACAGCGGCGTGAAAAAACAGCCGAGAAACAGGTGAATGCGGCGGATGAGCTTCACCTATTTAATTTCCCCGGGCAGCGGGATCTTGATTTTTTGGCCAACCAATAATCGATTCGGGTTGAGGCCGGGGTTGGCCTTGAGCACTTGGCTTTGGGTCACGGTGCCGAGGCCCTCATCTTTGTAGGCAAGATTGTAGGCGATGATGATGGTGCCTAGAAATTCGCCCGACTCCACCTTGTGCGTGTTGAACTTAAAATTCTGTGCCACAACGCGCGGGTTCGGTTCCACGGCCGCGGCCTTTTGTTGGGCGACTTTTGCGATGAGCTTGCCAAGGTCGGCGAGGGTTTTTTGAACGATGGCGCGATCCTTGAGCCGATTGGCATCCATTTCTTTTAATGCAACCTGAAGCGCCTTCACCTCGTCAGCCGTGGCAACATTACCGGCGAGTTTGCGAGTGAGCATTTGATTATCGTTCTTCAGCTTCCTGACTTGGATTTTAAATTTATCGGTCTGTTGCTGTTGTAACGCGTGGGCACCTTTCAACTCTTCAATCTCACCGCGCAACCGCCGAAATTGTTCGGCAAAATATCGCGCTTGCGCACCGGTCGGCGCGGCGGGGGTGGCCGCAGGGGCGGGTTTGATCGCCGGTGCCTGTGGTTTGGCGGGCCCTGCCGGAACGGGGGCCGGTGTTGGCGCGGGCGGGTCTTGGGCAAACGCAAAAACTGCAACGGCGCTCAGCATCAAAATGGAAAAACGTGTATCACTCCTCATGGCGGCAAGATAACTGCCGAGGGCCGATTATTCAAGCCCCAAGCGCGGATTGGACGGTTTTGGGCTTGCGCCGCTTCAGTGAATTTTCAAGCATACGCCATGACCGCCTCCGAGGCATTGCAAACCGCCACCACCACGCTGGCCGCCGCGGGCGTGGACGCGCCGCGCGTGGATGCCGAGTGGCTGCTGGCCCATGTTTGTGATTGCCCGCGGGCGGAGCTGGCGTTGTGTCATTCGAAATTATTGACTGACGCTCAGCAAACCGAATGGGATTCGTTGATCGCCCGCCGCGCCGAGCGCATTCCGTTGCAGCATCTTTTGGGCACGGCAGTTTTTTGTGGTTTGGAAATGGAGGTGAACGGGCATGTTTTAGTGCCGCGTCCGGAAACGGAATTGCTGGCCGAACAAGCGTGGGGATTTGCCAGCGGATTGCCCGCGCCGGTGGTTTTGGATTTCGGTACGGGCAGCGGTTGCCTTGCCATTGTGGTGGCGGCGCATTGTCCGGATGCGCGGGTGATGGCGCTGGATGTTTCGGCGGATGCGCTGGCGGTGGCGCGCGCGAATGCCGAGCGCCACGGCCTGGCGGCGCACATTGAATTTCACGAAGGCGATGGCCGCGAAGGGTTGCCGGGCGAGGATGCGTTTGATTTGGTGTTGGCCAATCCGCCCTACATTCCCACCGGCGATTTGCCCGCGTTGCAAACGGAAGTGCGCGAGCACGACCCCGCGCTGGCGCTGGATGGCGGCGCGGATGGCTTGGAGTTTTACCGCGCGCTCGCAGCGGAGGTTTTGCCGCGCCTGAAGCCGACCGGCCGATTGATGCTCGAAGTGGGCGATGGACAGGCCGAGGCGGTGGCTGCGTTGCTGGCCGAGGCCGGCTGGGGCGAATGCGATTTGTTGCCCGACCTGAATAACGTTTTGCGGATGGTGATTGCCTCTCCCTCTAATCCGTGAACAATGCGCGCGAGGAGTTTTCCCCCTGAATGGATAGTTTAGAAATCAAAGGAGGCGCCCCGCTGCACGGCGAGGTGGAAATCAGTGGCGCAAAAAACGCCGTGTTGCCGATCCTTGCCGCCACGTTGCTGACGCGCGAGACGTGCGTTCTTCGCCGCGTGCCGGATTTGGCCGACGTGAAAACGATGTGCCAGATTTTGGAAAGCCTTGGCGCGAAAACCAAAATCAAAGGCGACACGGTCACTGTGCGCGCCGAGAAAGTGCGCGACTTCGTCGATTACGATTTGGTGCGTAAAATGCGCGGCTCGCTTTGCGTGCTCGGGCCGTTGCTGGCGCGTTTGAAAAAAGCCACCGTGTCGTTGCCGGGCGGCTGCCTCATCGGCACGCGCCCCGTGGATCTTCATCGCAAGGCGATGGAAGCGCTTGGCGCCAAAGTGAAAATCGAAAACGGCTACATCATCGCCAAGGCGCGCAAGCTCGTCGGCGGTGAAATGTTCCTCGGCGGTCGCGCTGGGCCCACGGTGCTCGGCACGGCCAACGCAATGATGGCCGCCTCTTTGGCTGAGGGCATCACGGTCATTGAACACGCCGCGTGCGAGCCGGAGGTGGTCGATCTCGGCAAGTTTCTCAACAGCATCGGCGCGCACATCCAAGGGCTCGGTTCGCCCACGCTTACCATCACGGGCGTCAAGGAACTCGGCGGCGCGGAGCACGAAGTCATCCCCGACCGCATCGAGGCCGCCACGTACGCCATCGCCGGCGTGGCGACGAAAGGCGAAGTGACGCTCAAAGGCGCGCGGCCCGAGCACATGAAAGCCGTGATCGAAAAACTCCGCGAGAGCGGTGTGAAGGTCGAGAAGTCCAAAGGCAAACTCACCTTCAAGCGCGGGCGCGGCTTGCACAGTGTTCACATCACCACCCTGCCCCATCCCGGTTTCCCGACCGATGTGCAGGCGCAGATGATGGCCTTCATGACGCAAACGCCCGGCATCAGTATCATCACTGAACGCATTTTCGAAAGCCGCTTCACGCACGTGCAGGAATTGGAACGGCTCGGCGCGGAAATTTCCATCGAAGGCCCGAGCGCCATTGTGCACGGCGTGCAAAACCTTTCCGGCGCGGAATTGATGGCCAGCGATTTGCGCGCGAGCGCCGCGCTCGTCATCGCCGGCATGGTCGCCAAAGGCACCACGCGCATCAACCGCATTTACCATCTCGACCGCGGCTACGAACGCATGGACGCCAAGCTCAAAAAACTCGGCGGCAAAGTCCGGCGCGTGAAGTAATATCGCTTGGGAGGGCAAAGCTTCCGCTGAGCCGAAGGGTGACGCAGCCGCCCTCCACGATAGTGCGCGTTCCGCACGCTGCGGCTCAGCAGGAGCTTCGCCCTCCCGTGGCGGCATTTTTCAAATCCATAAAAGCTGGCCTCCAGGGGGTACGTGATTTAGCGTGGCGGACGTGATTGGCCGACTATGAAACACGAAAACCCCAGCTTCGCCAACGGCATGTTCAAGTTCAGCTGCCCTCACTGCAAGGGCGAGATTGAAATCGACGCTGAACAACTTTCGCAGGTGAACACCGGTTATGCAGGCGAATATCCCTGCCCGCTTGAGAATTGTGGTCAGGTAATTTTATTTCCCACTGCTGAAGAAGCCGAGGCATTGCAAGCCGCCGCCAGTGCGCTCGCCGCGCCACCGATGGGAGGTGCCGCGCCCGCACCGCCGCCCCAAGGCAATCCCGCTGCCACACCCACCGCCGCGCCACCCTCCGGGGCGGCTGCCTCTGCCGCGGCGCCACCCGCGCCAAAGGTTGCGTCGCAGGACATTGTGTTGGGTTTTCACGGCAGCAATATGGCATCGCTCGAACGCGAGGCGATGTCCGCCCATCGGTTGTGCGTGAAAACCATTCTGCACGGTGATTGTGTGAAGGATAAAAAAGACAACTTCGACGACACGGTTTCAGAATTTCTCAGTTCCCTCGAGGAAAACAATCTCATCGGCGTGCATCCCGTGCAGTACGTGGCCGATGAAAAGAAGGGAACGGATTTCGGTGTGCTGGTGGTGTACCGAACCACGCCGGAGGAGGAATAGGATTCAAAAGTAAAAGGGCGCGCCTTTTTACTTTTCACTTTGCGCATCAAACAAATCCAATTGCGGTGACGGCGTGAGGTCGCGCAGTTTTTTTCGTTC
>CAUZWB010000215.1:0-4841 GCA_963583525.1 Verrucomicrobiia bacterium
TGCCGGTTTGAGCGATGCCAATGATGGGCCTCCCGGATTGTAATTCATCGAGCGTCATCCCGAAGTTTAGATAGCGTTCCGCATAAATCGCGGTCATGCCGGGATTGCCCGGGTTATTAAACCAATTTTCGCTGCGTAATTTATTTTCAGTTTCAGCCATAATGAAGTGCGCAAAAGCTACCGGAGATGCAACCAAAAGTCACCTCGAATGAATCTTGCCTCAAACGGCTCCCTCCCGCAAAGTCCCCGCCGTGTTTTCCCTGAAAAACAAAAATGCTATTGTAACCGGTGCCGGCAGCGGCATCGGAAAAGCCATCGCCCGGGCCCTCGCGAAACAAGGGGCCGTGGTCGATATTCTGGAAATAAATCTCGAGGGCGCGAATAAAACCCTCGAAGCCATCCAAGCCGACGGCGGCACAGCCGCTGCCCATGAATGCGATGTGACCGATCAGGCGGGGACAGCTGCTGTCTTCAAAAAGATTGCCGAAAATCGCGGTCAGCTCGATTGCCTTGTAAACAATGCCGGGGTTGCGCACGTCGGAAACGTGTTAACTACCTCCGAAGAAGATTTCGATCGTGTGCTCAACGTAAACGTAAAAGGCGTTTACAACTGCCTCAAAGCAGGAGTTGCCCACATGCAACAGAGCGGCGGTGCCATCGTCAACATCGCCTCCACCGTAAGCGTGATGGCCATCGACGACCGCTTCGCTTACTCCACCAGCAAAGGCGCCGTGCTGACAATGACCTATTCGGTGGCACGCGATTATCTCAAGCAGGGCATCCGGTGCAATGCCATCCTGCCCGCACGCATCCACACGCCGTTTGTTGATGGATTTATTAAGGAAAACTACCCGAATAACGCTGATGAAATGTTCAAAAAACTTTCTGAAGCTCAACCGATCGGTCGCATGGGCAAACCGGATGAAGTTGCTGCAATGGCCGTGTTCCTGTGCAGCGACGAAGCCTCTTTCATCACAGGCTGCCCCTACCCTGTAGACGGCGGCACGTTATACATTCGATAAAATGAAACTAATACGAGTTGGCAATCCCGGAGAGGAAAAACCCGGCGTGCTCCGCGAGAACGGAACGCGCACTGATGTCAGCGCTTTTGGCGAGGACTATAACGAAACATTTTTCGGCTCCGATGGCCCCGCACGGCTGGCTGATTGGATTCAACAACAAAACAATCTGCCGTCATTTGACGACCACGCGCGCCTTGGCCCACCGCTGACTCGCCCGAGCAAACTCATTTGCATCGGCCTCAACTACAAAGCCCACGCGGAAGAAAGCGGAACAAAACTGCCGCCCGAGCCAGTGGTTTTCTTCAAAGCCACCAGCGCCATCGTCGGCCCGAATGATGACATCGTCATCCCCCGCAACGGTGACAAGACTGACTGGGAAGTTGAAATGGCATTTGTCATCGGGAAAAAAGCAAGCTACGTCGACGAAGCAAACGCCCTTGACCACGTGGCCGGCTACCTATTACACAACGATTACAGCGAGCGTGCATTCCAACTCGAGCGCCACGGTCAATGGGTGAAAGGAAAAAGCTGTGACACGTTTGCGCCCCTCGGCCCCTTCATCACCACCGCCGACGAGGTGCCCGATCCTCAAAATCTCAATCTATGGTTGAAAGTAAACGGCGAACAACTTCAAGACAGCAACACCAGCGACATGGCCTACGGAGTGCAACATTTAGTACACTACCTGAGCCAGTTCATGACATTACTGCCCGGCGATATCATCAGCACCGGCACCCCCAGCGGAGTCGGCCTCGGCTTTGATCCCCCACGATTCCTGCAACCCGGAGACGTGGTCGAACTGGGCATCACCGGTTTGGGCGAATCCAAACAAACTGCGGTATCAGCACAATAGCCAAAGCCAATGAGTCATTTGAAACTTCACATTCCAGGCCCGGTTGAAGTCAGCGATGCCACTTGGCATGCGATGACGACACCAATGATTGGCCATCGCAGCCAGGATTTCCAAGCCCTCTACGGCAAGATCCAGCCGCAGCTCCAGCAACTCCTCGACACGGAATGCTTGGTCTACCTCTGCACTACCTCCGCATGGGGCATCATGGAAGGCGCCATCCGCAACCTCGCCCAACGCAAACTGCTATGCTGCATGTGCGGCGCGTTTTCTGACAAATGGCTCAACGTCGCCGAACGTTGCGGCATTGCCGCCGAAGGGTTGCAGGTGGATTGGGGCTCACCCATTTTGCCCGAGGCCATTGACGCCAAACTCGCCACGGGCGAGTTTGACGCGCTCACACTGGTGCACAACGAAACGTCCACCGGCGTGATGAACCCGCTGGAGACCATCGCGAAGCTGAAGGAAAAATATCCCGACGTGATGTTCATCGTCGATAGCGTGAGCTCGATGACCGCAGTGCCGATTCACTTCGACGCGCTGGGCATCGACGTCCTACTTGCCGGCACGCAAAAGGCGTGGGCACTGCCGCCGGGCCTTTCGGTGTTCACCTGCTCCAATGCGGCCCTCGAACGCGCGGCGAACGCGGAGACACGCGGCTATTATTTTGACTTCATTGAATTCAAAAAAAGCGCCGAGAAAAACTTAACACCCACCACGCCAAGCATTCCACACATTAATGGACTCTCGCACAAATTGGATGAATTTTTTGCCGAAGGCTTGGAAGCCCGCTACGCGCGCCATCGGGCCACCAATCAAATGACCCGCGACTGGGCCACAAAGCATGGCTTCACACTCCTGCCCGAGGCCGGTTACGAATCCATCTCGCTCACTTGCCTGAACAACGGCGCACGCGATGGGGGCACGGTCGTGGACGTTCCAAAGTTGCAAAGCGCGATGAAAGAAAAAGGCATCCTCATCGATGGGGGCTACGGCAAGCTCAAAGGCAAAGCATTTCGGCTCTCCAATATGGGGGATGAGACGGAAGAGACGATGGCCGACCTGTTTGCCAAATTGGATATGGCGATGGAAGAGATGGGGTAATTTTCTACGGACTCACCGCTAATTTCTCATCACTAAACTCCCCGCCCATCAGCACGCCCTGTTCCTTGTACGGTTTGAGCATGAAATGAGTCACGGTCGAGATCACGCCTTGAAGCGTGGCCAGTTTTTCGGAGACGAATGACGAAACAGATTTCAGGTCTGTGCCTTCGACGACCACCATCAAATCAAACCCGCCACTCATCAAGTAACAGCTTCGAACCTCATTGAACCGAGCAATTCGTGAAGCGAGCCGGTCAAAGCCGCCCTCGCGCTCGGGGGTGATTTTGACTTCGATCACCGCGCGCACAATATCCACCTCCAGTTTCTCTTCGTTGATGACCGTGCGGTAACCAAGGATGACCCCGTTGGTTTCGAGTTCCTTAATTTTAGATTCCACCTCTGCCTCGGCGAGGTTTAGGCGACCGGCAATTTGCGCGGGCGTAAGCGACGCATCATCACGCAGCAGTTTTAGCAACTCATCCATCGCCGAAGGCTAACGTCTGGACGCATTCGCGGCTATGATTTTTTATTCAGGGGTGATGAGAGTGAACCGCCAAGGTGCAAGGACGCCAAGAAATCCACTGGGGAATTTTACGTCGTGGCGATGTAGCCCGGCCCACCGGACCGGCCTACAACTAAAGCGCCACCGTGGCCGACCATCCAGCTTGGCCGAAGTGTTCGTGATATTTGGCCCGAAGAGTTTCTGCGGCGGAACGATTATTTGTGATTGCAAATGTGGTGGAGCCGCTGCCGGACATCAGCGCAACGAGTGCGCCGTTTTCTTGGAGGAAATTTTTTAGGATGGGGAGCACTCGATGTTTTTGAAACACGGGGATTTCAAGCGAGTTGCCAAATCCAGCCAACTCGCCCGATTGAGTCGATTGCAGCGATTGCAATATTTTCTCAGCTTGGCCCTCGTGACCGTAGGCGTTTGGCATTTTGGTGAGTGTCTGATACGTCCACGGGGTGCTGACACCAAAACCGGGATGAATGAGCAGCAGTCCCTTGCCCTGCAACGCGGCAAAAGGGTTGAGCGGCGTGATTTGTTCGCCGCGCCCGGTGGCAAGCGCGGGATTATCCTGCAGAAAAAACGGGACATCGGAGCCGAGTCTAGCGGCCATCGATTGAAGTTCATCTGGGCGATAGGCCGAACCGAATAGTTCATTTAATCCGCGCAATGTAAAAGCAGCATTGCTGCTGCCTGCACCAATACCGGCGGCGAGCGGGAGATTTTTTTGCAGGTGAATGCGAACGCCTTCGGCTTCGAATTTTTTGAGGAATAGGGATGCGGCGCGATGGACAAGATTATCTTGGCCAACGGGCAAGCGAGGGTCACTGCAAGTCAACTCGATGCCTTTGGTGGCGCGTTCGATGCGGAGTTCATCAAACAAGGGCACGGGCTGAATAACCGACTCCAGCTCGTGAAAACCATCCTCCCGACGGCGCAGGATGTTGAGCAGCAGGTTGACCTTGCAATGCGATTTGAGAACGAGGCTCATGGGCGAGGCCTAGTCTTCGTCGTCAAAAGCCGCTTCTTCGCGCGCCTTATTTCGGGCCATGAACCATGCAATGATAGTGCTCAGTTCATAGAGCAACTGCATCGGCACAGCCACCAGCGCGAGGGTGACAGGATCGCCGGTGGGAGTAATGACGGCGGCAAGGATGATGTTGGCCACCACGGCATACATGCGCAAACGCGAAAGTTTTTCATAATCTAAGATGCCAACCTTCACGAGGAAGAGCAGGATCATCGGCATTTCAAATGCGAGTCCCATTCCCACCATAAATTTGCACACGAAACCGATGTATTCCTCGGCCATCCATTCGTCCGCGCCAAAGCCGAGCATCCCGGCAAAGCCCACCGA
>CAUZWB010000216.1:0-4838 GCA_963583525.1 Verrucomicrobiia bacterium
TCTTCCTACTATAAATAATGCATTTTTTTATAGTAGGGTGGAGGCTGTTTTTTGGGAGTGCAATGGGGGGCGAGGTGTGGTTGGGTGGGCGTTCGCTATGGGATTGTTACCGGAAATGTTTGTGGATGAGATTAATGCGGCGGTGAAGTCGTTTGATCTACACGTGGTGTGCCTGGATAAATCGCCGGAGGATTGCCAGGCGTCGCTGGAGAGTTTGCTGGTGAAGGCGATGCGGGCCTACGAATCGCGAGGGGAAGGGATGCGCCACGGGATCGCGCTGGATAAACAGGTGACGATTTTTCTCAGCGAAGTGGACGGGGAAGAGAAGCCGATGTGTGGCATTTATTTCAACCTGCACTCACCCTACAAAAAAGCGCAGCCGGAAGCCGAGCCGGCGGAGTCAACGAATTAAAAGAAAAAAGGCCCCGAGGTTTCCCCCGGGGCCTTCTCCACCTATCCGTTATTTGGGGCGAACTGAATCGCCCACACGGATGTCCCCCTTGTTGATATCGGCTACTAAATATGTGTCATCGGTTTGCGCGGTGGTGGTGATCTCGCCCACGGGTCGGCCCTGGCGGAGGACGAGGTAGCGCATCTCGGGCGGGGGCAATCGGGAGCCGACAATTTCAACCACTACAAACGCAAGGCCCTGATCGACGAGCATCACGCGGCCGGAATCATTCCCAACCTGCAAATTGGCCGGCGTATTAGGGTTGGCATTGGAAGGGTTGGCCTTGGAGCCGGGGTTGTTTTTGATGCCCACTTTGGGCCCATCTTCGCCGAAGTTGTTGCCGGCCCCTCCGATGGGGTTGGCCGATGGATCTTCCTTGCCCTTGAGATAGTTGCATCCAGTGAATGCAGACACGCCAAGCGCCAGCAGATAGTAAATTGGGATCCTCCTTTTCACCCTTAACTGCGGAGAGACTATGGAATTCGGCGATTTCGTCAACTGAAGGTTGCTCACAAACTGAGATTTGCATGTGGATAAGCGGGCGACCGGGCAACTCCCTGTGTCATCCCCATTTTTGAATTGCTTTTTGCCCGCGATTGACTAGGTTGAATGGATGGAGGCGCTAAACACAAAACGCATTATTCGATTGGGAATATTGATGGCGATTTTTGCAATGGGACTGACCGGGTGTTCTGGTATTCGCGTGAACCAAGGTATTTCGCCGGCCACCATTCTATTGCCGGGACTGCTCGGCGAGCATGACCCCACCGAGGCCGCGCCATTGGTGGCTGGGCATTCCCGATAGACTCGGACTTCTGTCGTAATTCTCGCCGCTTGTTCGCGCAACATGGCAATTTTTTCTTCGCTTGCTTTTTCCGGATCACGCTGCTTTCAACGGTTTTTTTTCGAGGTCAAGTGATTTTATTTTTTTAGAGTACCTAATTTTTTCGATTTCGTGTTGACGGGGATTCGCCAACCTGCCATAGCTAACCTTTCCGTTTTTAGAGAGAGAATTTGACCAATGCCACGAGGTAAAAAAGGAACACGTAAGCCGGCGCCCAAGAGCGGTGCGGCAATGAAGTACGATGCGCACGCCACCGCACTGGAGGATGCCTATGGAATGCTGGCAGACTTGCGCCGCGAGCTGGCCGACTCCCGCGAGGACGTGGATGAACGCGAGGACATTCTCGAACTGTTCGCCAAGTGCAAAGACGAGCAAAGGGCGTGGCTCTTGCTGGAGGATTATTTTTCCAAGCTGAAGCTAAGCCGCAAGGATTTTCCCGGCGACGAATGGTGGGATGCCGTTGCGAAGGCGAAGGGTAAAAAACGACTGGAGGCATTGTCGGTAGTGTTTCTGCGCGCGGGTCGGCAAATGCCGGCGGAGCTGAATCAGCATGCGAACCTCAAACGCTTTAAGGAAATTGAAAAAGCGGAACGCGAGCACGCGGTGTTCAAGGAGCTGGAGCATTGGATGTTTCCGCCCGCGCCGAATCATCTCGATGCCCCACGCGCATCCATCCGCGCCGTGGCCGTTCCGGAACCGGAGGATTTGGATTCGAGCCTGCAAACCTTGCACGTAGAATTCGTGGTGCGCCGTCCGCGCACCGGCGACCGCAAGAAATCCATCACCAATCTCGTGGACCTCACCGTGCGCGCCGCGCACGAGCAGGAACTCTTTCCCTCCGAAGATTGGGAATTCATCGAATGGGTCACCGAACATTACGGCGAAGAACTCAAAGGGCACGACAGCCTCAGCCTCACCGGCCAGCCACTGCTGCAATGGTTGGCACATTGGGGCGGCCAATCACGCCTGCAACCGAGTGTGGATTCCCAGCCCTACGAATTCCACGGCCAACTCGCCGAGCTGATCCCCTCGCTCAAAAACGGCACAGCCATCCTCGCCTTCACCCACACGCTCCTGCTACCCGATGGCCGCGAGGTGCCGCTGGAAGAAGCCAAGTTTTTCGCCGGCCGCCCCACGATGGTGATGGTGGACAACACATTTTATTTCCTGCGCAACAGCCCGCCGGCATCGCTCCTCAGCAAATGGGTGGGCAACCCGCGCGCGCCCATCAATAAACTCAGCACGCGATTCATCACCGAGCTGCGCCGCACCCACGTGCGCGAGGGCATCGACTGGAATGATTTGTGCGAATCGCACACAGCCAAGCCGCTATTCGTATTAGAAATGCACGGTGACCGCCTCGAGCTGCGCCTGCAAGCCAAGAGCGACCTCGACGGCAGCCTTTGGGAATGGACCGGCCACGAATGGCACATCAAAGCCAAACACCGCGCGAATAAGCCGCAGGTTTTGGAGGATGCCCGCCTCGAGCCATCCATCGAATGGCTGCGCAAGCTCGATTGGTTCACGCCCGAGCCCGGCCTGTGGGTGGGCGACGCGAATGAAAATTTTCTCAACGTGCTCGCCAGCGTGTGGCACGAACGCCCGCAGGACGCGGAATTTCTCGGCAACGATTCCTTCCAGCGCCTCTTCCTAAAACCCAAACGCCTGAAGCCCACACTCATCGTGAAAGGCAGCGGCATCGATTGGCTTTCAGTTTCCACCGAGTGGGAAGAGGAAGGCATGAAGCTCACCAAAAAAGATTTGGAAAGCCTCGCGCAAGCCACCAGCCGCTTTGTAAAACTGCCCAGCAAAGGCTGGGTGGAACTCGACGTCGACGCCACGCAACGCGCACAGGAAACCATGGCCGACCTCGGCCTCGACGGCCTCGAAACCGGCACCCAAAAAATCGCGATGGAACAAGCCGCGCATCTCGGCGAAGACGCCCTCTCGCAATTCGGCGATGGCAAGCAAGCCCAGAAACTACGCGACCGCATCGAGCAATTCGAAGGCATCCCCGCCAACGAACTGCCCGAAGGCATCCACGCCGAACTGCGACCGTACCAACATTCCGGCTTCGAATTTCTCTGCCATCTGCAATCCATGCGCCTCGGCGGCATCCTTGCCGACGACATGGGCCTCGGCAAAACGCTGCAAACGCTCACCTATCTCAAGTGGCTCAAGCAGCGGAAAAAACGCGGCAAATCTCATCCCTCACTCGTCGTGTGCCCCGCATCGGTGATGCACAACTGGAAACGCGAGGTCGAAAAATTCACGCCGGATATGTCCGTGCTCGTACTCGAAAGCGGCGCCGCCCGCCATGCCATGCGCAAGCACATCCCCGACTACGACATCGTGGTCACCAACTATTCGCTGCTCCGGCGCGACCTCGAGGATTTGCAGCGCTACAAATTCAAAGCCATTATTCTCGACGAAGCGCAGTTCATCAAAAACCCCGGCGCGCAAGTCACCCAATCGGTGAAACAACTCTCCTGCAAAATTCGCCTCGCCCTCACCGGCACGCCTTTGGAAAATCGCCTGCTCGATTTATGGAGCATCGTGGACTTCGTCCAGCCGGGCTATCTCGGCGACGAAAAACACTTCCACTCAATGTACGACCCCGCCGGCGGCGACGGCGAAGAAGCCATCGCCAACCGCCGCATCGCCCGCAAACGCCTCTCCTCCCGCCTGCGCCCCATCCTGCTGCGGCGCGTCAAAACCGAGGTCGCCAAAGATTTACCCGAACGCATCGAGCAACGGCACGACTGCGAACTCGGCAAGGACCAACGCAAACTGTACCTCGCCGAACTCCGCCGCAGCCGCGACACGGTGATGGAAACCATCCAAACCAAAGGCGTTTCCAAAAGCCGCATGCAAGTGCTCGCCGCCCTCACGCGACTACGCCAGATTTGCTGCCACCCCTCGCTCGTGGGCAACGATTCCACCTCCGGCAAAACCGAAGCGCTCTTCGACCTGCTCGAGCCATTGGTCGCCCAAGGCGAAAAAGTTTTGGTCTTCAGTCAGTTTGTGCAGATGCTCAAAATTTTGGAAAAAGACTGTGGCACTCGCGAGATCCCCACGCACATGCTCACCGGCGAAACCAAAAACCGGCAGGACGTCGTCAACGCCTTTCAGGAATCCGAAGGCGCGGGCATCTTCCTGCTCAGCCTCCGCGCCGCCGGCACCGGCCTCAACCTTACCACCGCGAGCTACGTGGTGCTCTACGATCCGTGGTGGAACCCCGCCGTCGAGGCGCAAGCTATCGACCGCACCCACCGCATCGGCCAAACCAAAACCGTCAACGCCTACAAACTCATCGCGCCCGGCACGGTGGAGGAGAAAATCTGGAACCTCCAGCAAAGCAAACGACAAACCATCTCCGATGTCCTCGGCGAAAAAGGATTTGCCAAGAGCCTCACCAAAAATGATCTGGAATTCCTCTTCAGTGAATAGAAAAAGAGAGTAGTGAGTGGGGAATCGTGAGTCGTGCCCGCGACCTTGGGCATTAAAAAAAGTGGTTGTCCCGCAGGGATTTGAACCCCGACT
>CAUZWB010000217.1:0-4829 GCA_963583525.1 Verrucomicrobiia bacterium
TTGACGGCGAAAATGTTGCCCGCCAAATCACACGCCGGCCCCTCGATGCCGGGAGTGAAGGCGTTCGTGGCGGTGAGCGGTGTGGCGGTGTACAGCGCGTCGGCCGGTTTGCACCACGGGCATTGGCAGGCAATGCCGAGTAACAGGAGGGTTGCGAGGAGGATTGTTTTCATCCGCGCGAGTGTCAGGCGCGCGCGCAAAAAAATCAACCACGCTCGGTAAAATTATTTTGCCAATCGATTGGGGCGGCTCCAGCGGATGCGGCCGAGCAGCAAATCGCCGCGGGCATTTTTGCGCGGCATCCATTCGCCCACGGTCACCCATGATTCATTCGGGCCGGCGTTGGTAATATTGAAATTCCCCATCAACGCCACGTTGTCCGGATCCTTCACGCCATCGCCCATTAACGGCAGCACCACGCGCTCGGTGGATTTGATGAGCCGCCGCGTGCGGACGTCCACCCGCGCCACGTACAACGGCGCGCGCCAGCGGATAATGCCGGTGTTGGATTTGTCTTTGCGCGTGTAAACCAAAAACAAACCGTCCGAATGTGTGAGCCAATGCTGCTGCGTGGTGGACATATTAATCGGATCTCCATTGTCCCAAACCCATCGTTGCTTGGATGCCCAGTTGAGCCCGTCGGCGCTGACACTTTGGTAACCGTGATCATCTTCGGCGCGGATGGTGATGTAAAATTTCCCGCCAAACTGGGTGACCGATGGTTCCAGCAAGCCGCGCTTGTGCGCCAGCTTCAGCGGCGGGCCGACTTTTTTTATGCGCAATGATTCGCCATCGAACGCGCACAACACACCGGCCACCGATCGATGTGTTGGTTTGTCGCCGAAGGTGAACGCCAGCAAAATATCGCCGTTGGGGAGCACCACGCGCTGGCCGCAGTTGTTCGAGTAAATGAACGCGCCACGCGGATCGTTCCATTCGAGGATGCGCCGCTTGCTCCAGGTGCCATCGGCACGGCGCACGGTGTAAACGGGATAGCGCGCCAATTGATCGCCGCGGGCAAATTTTGGCCCCTTGTAAAAAACAACGTGCCCCATCGCGAGGATGGTTTTGGTTTGTGGATGATACTGCGGCACGACATCGCACACACCGGCCATCAGGCCAGGATGCTTCGCCACCGGAATGCGGTCCAGCGCCGGGATAGGGCGAAACTTGGCCCACGTTTTGCCGAGATCCTTCGATTCACTCCAATGCACGGGCCCAAAATAATCTGAACCTCCGATGGATTGTACGGTCATCAACGCGCGCGGCGCGTCCGCCTTGCCGGGCAAACGACAGGCGCGCGGGTGAAACCAAGTGGTCGCCTTGCCATCGCGATTGCGGCGAACGACTTGTTTTTCAATCGAGGCAATCAGCCCCGCCTCGGCTCCCAAGGCGGCCAATGAAAGTAGAAACGAAAAAAGCAACAGGTAACGACAGTTCATCGGCGAAGCCTCTGGGCGTTTGCGCGAGCGGTCAAGCCTGCCGATTGATTGGAGTTAACCGTTGGCGATGAGCAGTGGCTTGTCGCCGCGCTCGATGAGGTCTTTGCAGAGACTACCGGTGAAAAATTCCACCACGCCGCTGCTGCCGTGGGCGCCGAGGGCGATGAGGTCGAAGGACTTGCTGAAATCTGAGTTGATCAATTCACGGATGTCGCCCGATTCGGTTTTCACCTCCACGTGATCGAAGCCGTGCGAGCGCAGGAAGCCGGCGGATTTGGTGAGCAACTCGATGCTGCCGTTGCCGCTGTCCGCACAATGCAAAAGCGTGACGCGCACTTTGGAGCGACCGTAAAGCCGCGCGAATTGCCGCAGCGCGCGCATCGAATGCAGGCTGCCGTTGAGGGCGATCAGCGCATCAAATTCGTCGTCGGGTTTCCAGCCCAAGGGCACGGCGAACACCGGCGCGAGTGAACGATCCATGATGGTCTCCAGCGAATCGCCCGGCTCATCGTCGTCAGTGCCGTACTCGCCATCCGCGCCTGCGCCACTGCCATAAGTAAAAAATGTGCGCAAGCCGATCACCACGCAGTCAAAATAATTGGATTCCTCCAAAATGGATGCCGCCGGTGAGCCCTGCATTTCGAATTCCGTGTGGCGCACGCCCGCCGCTTCGCAACGCGCGCTGAAGTTGGCCAGCAATCCTTCCATCAACTCGTGGTACTTCGCCTCCTTGGCGGCGATACTTGTCTTGGCGAACTTCATCGCGCCGAGCGGCACGGCGCCGACAGAGCGGCTAATGCCCTCCACATCCAGCACCACCAACCCTTCCAGGCTGGCATCGTGATGCTTGGCGAGCCAGCACGCGTAGTCGATGGCGGAGTCGGTGTAAGTGGATTTATCGAGACAAACCAGTATGCGATTAATCATAGCAAAGAATGGGCGCAATTGGGCCGCGCCCGTATGTGTTTATTAAAAACACATTTTCTGATTAAACTCAATCCTTAAATCCGCGTAGAAATAATTCGTCCCCTTGATCGTGAAACCATTGATTTAAGGAACGCCGCATCCGCCGCAGCCGCGCGCGGCGCACCGGCGACCGCGACAGGTCATTCAACTCATGCGGATCGTCCGTGAGATTGAAGAGCTGGTGCCGGCCGGTCTTGAGGTAAAACACCAGTTTCCAGTTTTCCATCCAAATCATCCGCTGCACATCCTGAAAATAACCGTAGCCCGCCGAATGCACATTTTGCCGCTGGCCGCGCAGCAAGGGCGCAAGGCTCTTGGCTTCCACGGTTTTGGGAATGGGCAAGCCCGCCAGATCGCACACGGTGGGAAACATATCCCGCAAAAATCCAAACGCCGGCACGCGCTGGCCTTTCGTGATCCCGGGGCCGACAATGATGAACGGCACGCGGATGGTGTGGTCGTACATATTTTGTTTACCCATCAGCCCGTGGCTACCGATGGCGAGGCCGTGGTCGCTGGTGAAAATGACAAACGTATTCGTCAGCCGCCCATCCGCGCGAAGTTGGGCGAGCATTCGGCCCACCTGTTTGTCGATGTGATCCACCACCGCGTAATACACCGCCAGCTCGTCGAGCACATCCGCCTTCGTGCGCGGCCACGGCAGCAACGCCTCATCGCGGCCTTTGAGGTTGCCGTGATCAAAGGGATGCTCGGGCTTGAAATTCTCCGGCAGTTTCATTTTCGCGCGCGTGTATTTTTTCTCGTAGCCGGGCGGAACCACTAGCGGATCGTGCGGGCCGGTAAAATTCACGTGCAGAAAAAACGGCTGTTCTGTTTTGCGATTCAAAAATTCCAGCGCGCCATCGGCAATGTACTTGTCCGTCAACGGCGTGAGGCCGATACCCTTTTGCAACTCCGGTTTGCCTTTGGAATTTTTGAACGTCCAATTCCGATAACCGGTAATCGGACGGCCCTTGCGGCCACGAATGACCTCGCCTTTTTTCCAAGTGCCCCCGCCGCTACTGAAGAGCCCGCGCGTTTCATGGTAACCTCGCGTGGTGGGTTGGCCGTCATTCATCCACTTGCCGCTGTACCACGAGTGATACCCGCCGGCCGCCATCGCCGCCGGCCAAAGGGTTAGCTTGGGATTCATGCGTTCGCCGCCCAGACCGCGCACGCCGTTGCGATAGCCGGTGCAGCCGGTGAGAATTTCCGCGCGACTGGGCACGCACAAGGGATTCGAGCAAATGAAGTTTTCAAACACCGCCCCGTTTTTCACCAGCCAATCGAGATGGGGCGTATCGATGCGCGGATTACCCAGCGCGGCAATGGTGTCGGGCCGTTGATCGTCAGTGACGATGACTAAAAAGTTCGGCTTCGCCGCCCACAACGGCAGCGCCAGAAGCCACAGCACAATCAGGCATCGCATTCAAAAACCATGCCGCTATGCGCGGGGATTTGCATCAACTTTTTTCCGGGGCCGCCCAGCGCCGCACCGTGCCGAGCGGCACTTTCGCCCACGCGCGTTCATGCAGATAATAAATCAGCATCTTGGCTACCACTTCCACTGCGCCAATCTTGAGTGCGACCTTTACGTCGCCCACGATAAAATACGCGATGGCGATGGTGGTGAGCGTGGCCAGCACGCGCCAGCTCAGCGCCTTGAGCACACTGCGCAGGCGCGATTCGCGGATGACTTCGGTCGTAGCAGTGAGATCAGTTTCCGGTTTGTCGGCGTCCATGCGCGGAGGCTACGCTAAATCGAAGTCCGTGAAAATCTCCGTGTGTGTCCTGCTTTGCAAAACCCGCGCGAGCGGCGTATCGCCCTCGGGCACCAATGAGGCGCGCAGGACTTTCTTTTTGCCTTCGCCCGCGGCGAGCACCCACACCTCGCGCGCGGCGGCCAGCGCGGGATAGCCCAGCGTAATGCGGCGCGGCGGCGGTTTAGGGCCAGTGACGGCACGGTAAACCGATGGTGACTCCAACGCCTCGGTGTCACCGGGAAATAGTGAAGCCACGTGGCCATCTTCGCCCATGCCGAGGAACACCAAATCGAGCACCGGCTGGCCATCATCATCCAAATCCGCGACGCGGAAAATTTCCGCTTCGGCTTGTTGCACGGCAAAGGCTTCGGCGCGTTCAGCGGGGATGCGATGCACTTGTGAGTCCAGCACTTTCAACGCTAGCAGCAATCGCACGGCGGCGAGTTTGAAATTGCTCTCTTCATCCGTGGGCGAAACGCAGCGTTCATCGCCCCAAAAGAAATGTGCGTTCGCAAATAAATCCGGTTGAGCTTGGGCGACCACTGCCGCGTACAACAATTTAGGAATGCGACCGCCGGAAAGGGCCACGGTGAATTTATCACGCTGAGCCATCGCGCTGAGCCATCGCGTGGCAGCTTCGCGGGCGAGGGCCTCGGCG
>CAUZWB010000218.1:0-4818 GCA_963583525.1 Verrucomicrobiia bacterium
AACCGGCTGGCGACTCCGCGCATCAAACAACTCGTCGCCCAAATCGCCCGCGCGCGCAAAGCCGGCCGCGAAGTGGTGCTCGTCAGTTCCGGCGCAGTGGCCGCCGGGATGGAGGCGCTCGGCTGCAAAAAACGGCCATCGCGTTTGGCGGAATTACAGGCTTGCGCGGCCGTGGGCCAATCGCGGCTGATGGCGCGTTACGAGGAACTTTTTGCCACGCACGATTTGCAGGCCGCGCAGGTGTTGCTCACCCACGATGATTTGCGCGATCACGATCGGCACCTCAACGCACGCAATACTTTGATGGCTTTGCTTGATCGCGGCGTAGTGCCGGTCATCAATCAAAACGATGCGGTGACTTTCAACGAACTCACCGTGGGCGACAATGATAAGCTCTCCGCGTTGGTCGCGGCGCTGTTGCCGGCAAATTTATTGGTGCAACTCACTACGGTCGATGGCCTCGTGCGCAATTTCGGCAAATCCAATGCGCGGCTGATTTCTACTGTGCGAAAAGTTGACGACACAATTCGCAGCCTCGCGCGTGGCACCCAAAGCGCCACCAGCATTGGCGGGATGGCGAGCAAAGTGGACGCCGCGCAAATTGCCGGCCGCGCGGGCATCCCGATGGTGATTGCCAATGGCGTGAAGCGCGGGCAACTCACCAAGGTTTTGGCGGGCGAAAAAGTGGGTACGCTTTTTGTGCCGAGCGGCGATAAACTCAAAGGCCGCAAGCGGTGGATTGCTTTTTTCCATCACCCCAAGGGCGCGCTAGTGGTGGATGACGGCGCCAAGGCCGCGTTGCGCGAACGCGGGAAAAGCTTGCTCAAAATGGGCATTGCCGGTTGCGAAGGCGACTTTGCGGCGGGCGACGTGGTGCGCATTTGTGATAGCAATGGAACCGGCTTCGCACAAGGCATCACGCGCTTTTCAAAATCGGAAATCGAAAACAACAGCGCGGGCAAAGTGGTGGTGCATCGCGATGACCTTGTGATTTTATAGTTTATGGCAAAGAAGAAAAAAGCCATCGATGAATTGCTCGCCGTGATGGCCCGCTTGCGCGCGCCGGATGGTTGCCCGTGGGATCAAGAGCAAAATCACAAAAGCATTCGGCTCAACGCCATCGAGGAAGTTTACGAATTGGTCGATGCCATCGAGGCGGATGATGATGTGGAGATGGCCGAGGAGTTAGGCGATGTTTTGTTGCAAGTGGTGTTCCACGCGCAAATCGCCGAGGAGCGCGGGGCGTTTGATTTTGAGCAAGTTGCGCGAGGCATAGCCGACAAGCTCGTGCGGCGGCATCCGCACGTGTTTGGCGATGTGGACGTAAAAGACGTGGACGGCGTGTGGCGACAATGGGAGAAAATCAAAATTTCTGAAAAGGCCGGCACCGATCGCGAACGCACTTCGGCTTTCGATGGCATCCCGCGCCATTTACCGGCGCTGATGCGGGCGCACGAACTCACCAAAAAAGCCCGCAAACACGGCCTGTTACCCCAAGGCCGGAAGGGTGGGGCGAAGGCAAAGTTGGCGAAGGAGTTGTTTGCATTGGCCCAACGCGCGCAGACGAATGGTTGGCAGGCGGAAGCACTGCTGCGGGCGGAAACAGCAAAACACGAAAAGGTGCTGCGTAAAAAGGAAAGCAAAAAGGAGAAGGCTCGACAAAAGCGCGCCTGAGATTATTTTAATAAAAATTATGAGTGACCCAAGATACGACAAACTGGCGAAATCGCTGGTAGAATATTCCTGCGAACTGAAAAAAGGCGAGTCGGTGTTCATCGATGTGGCGGACATCCCCGATCGAATGAGCATCGCCCTCATCCGCGCCACTCGCAAAGTGGGTGCCATTCCTCTGGTGGAAACGCGTCAATCGCGCGTAGTGCGCGAGAGCTTGCGCGGCTCCAACGACGCCCACGCCAAATTGGTGAAGGACGTGGAACTGTATCGAATGAAAAAGGTGCAGGCGTACATCGCCATTCGTGGTGCAGAAAACACCAGCGAACTCAGCGACGTGCCGCCCAAAGTCATGCAGGCGTATTCCAAAACAATGCGGCCGCTGCTAAACTATCGCGTCAACCAAACCCGTTGGGTGGTGCTGCGCTGGCCCACGCCGAGTATGGCGCAAGCGGCCAATATGAGCACCGAGGCGTTCGAGGATTTTTATTTTGATGTGTGCACTTTCAATTACGGTCGGATGGCCAAGGCGATGAAACCGCTCGTCAAGCGAATGACCCAAGCCAAGGACGTCCACCTCAAAGCGCCCGGCACCGATCTGCGTTTCAGCATCAAGGGGATGCCCGCCATCCCGTGCGCGGGGGATCGCAACATCCCTGATGGCGAAGTGTTTTCGTGCCCCATAAAAAATTCCGTCAACGGCACGTTACAGTACAACACCCCCACGCTCTACGCCGGCACCAAGTTTGAAAACGTAAAGCTGGAATTTAAGGACGGAAAAATCATCAAGGCCACCAGTAATAACACCAAACGCCTCAACGAGATTCTCGATACCGATCCGGGCGCGCGTTACATCGGTGAATTTTCGCTTGGCCTCAACCCCTTTGTGATGAACCCGATGTGCGATATTCTGTTCGATGAAAAAATCGCTGGTTCCCTCCACTTCACTCCCGGCCAAGCCTACGAGGACTGCGACAACGGCAACCGCTCCGCCGTCCACTGGGATATGGTCCTCATCCAGCGCAAAGAATGGGGCGGCGGCGAAGTCTGGTTCGACGGCGAACTCATCCGCAAAAATGGCCTCTTTTTGCCAAAAGATTTATTGCCGCTGAACCCGAAGAATTTGAAGAAGGTTTAAGCTTCGGGTAAATCATCGCCAGTGAAGGTGTTGGGGAGCAAGTCTGCCATCGAGGTGACAGTGGGTGTGTCCGGCGATTCGCTGTTGATGAGAATGACTTCAGCTTGTCCCGCATATTCTGCGAGGAGTTGGCGGCAAGCGCCGCAGGGGGCGGCACCGCCGGGGGAGGCGACGGCGATGGTGGTGAAATCGCGTTGGCCATCGGTCAGTGCTTTGAAAAGAGCGACGCGTTCGGCGCAGCAACTGAGGCCGTAGCTGGCGCTTTCGACATTTGCGCCGCTGATGATTTCCCCGCTCGCGGTGAGCAGTGCCGCGCCGACGTTGAATTTGGAATAGGGCGCAACGGATTGTTCGCGTGCAGCAAGGGCGGCTTGGATGAGTTCGGTGTGAGGCATGGCGTCAATGTGCTGTCGGCATCTTGCCGGCACAAAATTCGGTAATCAATTTCACCGCTTGCGTGCTGGCTTGTTCGCCAATTTTCAAAACTTCCGAATGCGAGAGTGGAGTTTTGCTGATGCCGGCGGCGGCGTTGGTGATGCAGGAAATGGCGGCGACGCGCAGGCCGCATTGGCGGGCGACGATGGCTTCGGGCACGGTGCTCATTCCTACGGCATCGGCGCCAAGCTTGGCGAGCGCGCGAATCTCAGCGGGGGTTTCGTAGCTCGGACCGCTGAGGGCGCAGTAGACGCCGCGATGGAGTTTGGTCTTTGTTTTGCGCGCGGCGGCTTGGAGGGATTTGTTTAGCGTGGGGTCGTACGTTTGGGAGAGGTCGATGAACCGCTCGCGGCCTTTGGCGAGAGCTCCGCGCAAGGGGTTGTCGCCGATGAAATTGAGGTGGTCGGTGAGCAGCATAAACTCGCCGGGCTTGAATTTTTTGTTGATGCCGCCGGCGGCGTTGATCAGCAAAATGTTTTTGATGCCGTACTCGGCCAACACGCGAATGGGGTAGGTGACGGTTTCCATCGAGTGGCCTTCGTAATAATGGGCGCGGCCGCTGAGCACCACGATTTCTGTGCCACCGAGCTTGCTGATGAGGGCTTTGCCGGTGTGGCCTGGCACGGTGGGCTTGGGGAATCCTGCGAGCTTGGCGTAGGGCACGGCGCGGGCGACGGCCATCGCTTGGGCGACGGATTGGAAGCCGCTGCCGAGGATAATGGCCAGGCGCGGGCGGAGTTTGCTGGCACGGCGTAATGTGTCAGCGGCTGTTTTCGGATTGACTTGGCGTCTCACTTGAGGCGGATTCATTGTTTCCGGACAGCCGCGTGGTTGTCCATATTTTATTTTTGTAATGAGCGTGGAACTGAGCAACGAAGAGATTAGCCGCTATTCGCGGCACCTGATTTTGCCCGAAGTGGGCATGGCGGGGCAAAAGAAACTGAAAGCCACCAGCGTGCTGTGCATTGGCACGGGCGGGTTGGGGTCGCCCATCTCGATGTATCTCGCGGCGGCAGGCATCGGCAAAATTGGTATTGTGGATTTTGATGTGGTGGATTTTTCAAATCTTCAACGGCAGATCGCCCACGGCACGGCCGATGTGGGGCGCCCCAAGGTGGAGTCGGGCAAAGAGACCATCAACTCCATCAATCCCGAGGTGGAAGTGGTGGTGCACGAAACGCGATTGAGCGCGGACAACGTGATGGAAATTATGGCGCCCTATGACATTGTGGTGGACGGCACGGATAATTTTCCCACGCGCTATTTGACCAACGACGCTTGCGTGCTGCTAAAGAAACCAAACGTGTACGGCTCCATTTTTCGGTTTGAAGGCCAAGCCAGCGTGTTCGCGCCGGAACTGGGCGGACCGTGCTATCGCTGCCTTTACCCCGAACCGCCGCCGCCGGGGATGGTGCCGAGCTGCGCGGAAGGCGGAGTGCTGGGTGTGTTGCCGGGAATCGTCGGTTGCATTCAAGCTACGGAGATTTTGAAACTCGCTCTCGGTAAAGGCTCGCCGTTGGTGAATCGCCTTTTGCTTTTCAACGCGCTGGATATGAAATTCCGCGAGCTGAAAT
>CAUZWB010000219.1:0-4783 GCA_963583525.1 Verrucomicrobiia bacterium
CTCCGTTGTAGGCTTCGGGGGTAATGTGGCCAACGACGAAGCCGTGGGTGCCACCGGAGAATCGACCGTCGGTGATGAGCGCAACATCGTTGCCGAGGCCGGCGCCCATGATGGCGGAAGTGGGGCCGAGCATCTCGCGCATGCCGGGGCCGCCGCGTGGGCCTTCGTAGCGGATGACGATGACGTCACTTTTTTTAATGCGTCCGGCGAGGATGGCTTTCATTGCCTTTTCTTCTGAGTCAAACGGGCGTGCAATACCGGTGAAGGTGAGGCCTTCTTTGCCGGTGATTTTGGCGACGGCGCCTTCGGGGGCGAGGTTGCCGTATAGTACCACAAGGTGGCTGTCTTTCTTGATGGGCTTCTTGAGTGAACGAATGATTTTTTGGCCTTTGGGGTAAGGCTTCACGGTGCGGAGATTTTGGGCCATCGATTTTCCAGTCACGGTCAGACAGTTGCCGTGGAGTAGTCCGGCGCGTAGAAGGATTTTCATCATCGGTTGAATGCCGCCGATGGCGACGAGTTCGCTCATCAGATATTTTCCGCTTGGCTTAAGGTCGCCGAGAACGGGCACTTTTTTGCCGATACGCGTGAAATCGTCGATGGAGAGTTTTACGTTGGCGGCGCTGGCCATGGCGAGGAGGTGGAGGACGGCATTGGTGGAACCGCCTAATGCGATGACGACGGTGATTGCGTTTTCGAATGCCTTCTTGGTCATGATATCGCGCGGACGAATGCCGAGCTTTAGCAAATTCAGAACTGCGGCGCCGGCGTCGCGGCTGTCTTTCTTCTTGGCGGGACTGACCGCCGCCTGTGCGCTGCTTCCGGGGAGGCTCATCCCCATCGCCTCGATGGCGCTGGCCATCGTGTTGGCGGTGTACATGCCGCCGCACGATCCCGGGCCGGGGATGGCACAGCTTTCGATTTTTTTTAAGCCACTGTCGGTGAGTTTGTCATTGGCGTGTGCTCCAACGGCTTCAAACACGGACACGATGTCGAGCTTTCGGGTGTCGCCGGTGATGCAGCCGGGGAGAATCGTGCCGCCGTAAACAAATACGCTCGGGCGATTCATGCGCGCCATGGCCATTACGCAGGCGGGCATGTTTTTATCGCAACCACCAATGGCGACGAAGCCATCCATGCACTCGCAGCCGACAACCGTCTCAATGGAATCGGCAATGACCTCGCGGCTGACGAGCGAATATTTCATGCCCTCGGTGCCCATCGAGATGCCGTCGGAAATGGTGATGGTGTTGAAAATAATCGCCTTGCCACCGGCGGCATTGGCACCGCGCTCAGATTCCTGCGCGAGCAAATCGATGTGCATATTGCACGGGGTGACATTGCTCCAAGTGGAGGCGATGCCGATGACGGGTTTTTGGAAATCACTGGTTTTAAAGCCGGTGGGATATAGCATTGCACGCGCGGGAGCGCGGTCGGGACCATCGAGCATGATGGATGAGTGCGGGCGGAGGTTTGATTTTTTGCTCATACGAGGCGGTTGTTTTCGCGGAAAAACGCTTGAAAATCAAGCCAAAGGCGTAAGTTCGATTCGTGCTCTTGACCGATTGGATTTTTTGGACGATACTACAAAAACAATCTGGGGGCGTTCTGGATTCGACTGAGTGGACGCGTCAGAGATTGCATGCCGAGGATGGTACTGACCTCGTTAACACCGGCCCAAACAACTAACTGCCAACGAAGAATTGGCTCTCGCGGCCTAATTAAGCCGTGACGTCTGTCTCCTGACACCGGCTGGGGATGACAGGCGCCGATAGCCGGTTAGGTGCCCCGCGGAGATCGCGCGCTGGAAACCGAAACTTTTTCATGCGAACTAGGCGAACGGATTTGCGTCAGGTCATTATCCAAAGCCGAGAACGTATCCTGACTAAGCATGTAGATGTCTTTGGTTAATTTGCTTGGGACGTGGGTTCAATTCCCACCGCCTCCACCAATTTCAAAATCCCGCTAACAGACTAATAGTGGGGTTTTTCTTTGCTGCGTGCAATTAAGGAATCTTCACTTCCCAATCGAGTATAGAGCTTTAATTCCGCGCAGATAAATGTGGCCGTTGGCTAGCGCGGGCGAGGCGGTGAGTGAATCTGCGATTTTGTTTTTTGACAGCACCTCAAACTTCGGGCCCGCCTTGAGAACCGATACGGTGCCGTCACGCGCGGTAACATAAATCTTGCCATCCGCCGCCACGGGTGAGGCGCGGTAGGTTTGTGCGTGGGCGCGCTCTTCATATTGCTGCTTACCAGTCGCCGCATCGAGGCAAGCAATGGAACCATTCTCCCGGTTTAGATATACTTCCCTGCCGTAAATCAAGGGCGAGACCACATCCGGTGTTCCGCGTGTGAGACGCCACTGCTCGGATTTGTTGCCCGGCAGAATAATGCCGCTGGCGCCGGGCTTCAGTCCCACCACGCCACGGCCTTTGGCGGAGGGGATTACGATAAGCCCTTCCGAAACCACCGGCGAGGCAACAAACCGCAGCGTGCGGCTGTAGCGCTCCTTTGGGTTTAACTCGGCCACGCGCCACAGCTCCTTGCCGTCGATAAGCCGATGACCAATAGCGTAGTCGTTGCCATGCGTGATAAGCTGCGCGTCGGAGGCTTTGCTCCAAATGCTGGGGGAAGTATAGGCGTGCTCACATTCGTTGGTGCCATCGCTGGGGCGCTCGACCTTCCAAAGCTCCCTGCCGCTGGCTGCGTCGATGGCTACCACCCACGCGCCGCCGGAGTGGATGAGTTGCAGGTACAGCCGCCTATCGTGAAGCACCGGCGTTGTATGGTAGCCGAAGCCGAGTCGGAAACGGCCGTAGCGTTCTTGCGCATTGAAACGCCACACCTCTTTGCCAGCGAAATCGAACGCCACCACCTCTCCGTCACCTGTCATCGTATACACACGCTTGCCATCGGTGCTCGGTGAGGGCGAGGCGAGCGTCTTTTCATTGGTACCCTTTGCCCGCGAGTCTGCCACCTTTGCTATCCACAGATTTTCCCCTGCCGTGCTCACGCATAAGAGCGAAATTTGCTTCTCCGTCTGTGCCATCAAAAAAATCTTCTTGCCCCAAACTATTGGAGTCGCAGAACTGCCTCCAGGCAGTTCGAGTTTCCACGCAACATTTTTCCCTTCACTCCATTCCACTGGCAGCCCTTTCTCGACGCTTACGCCGTTATAGGTTGGCCCTCGCCAATGCGGCCAATTGTCGGAAAGAGCCGTAAGGGAAAGCGCGCAAAACAGGATGAAAAAGGAAGTCTGCTTCATGCCCGCCACCCTACACCCCACCGGCTCTGGTGTAAATGCTGTTGGGGGAGGGGAGTTCGAAAACTAAAATATGCAAATTAAGGCTTCTTCTTTCCGGCACCACAACCAGACCGTGTCTGCGAATTTCATCTATATATCTTAGCTCTCACGGTCGCACCACACGGATACGGTGGGTGTTGGTATCGCCGATGTAAACCGCGCCGTTGCGGTCCACAAAAATCCCATGCAATCGGTCCATGCGGCATTTCAATGGATCGCCCACGGGACCATCGCCTTTTCTTCCGTCGCCAGCGATCAACTCTATCCGGCCGGTGTGGCGGTCTATCATACGTACCGTGTGGCTTTCTGTGTCGGCCAAATAAATATTCCCTTTCGGTCCCACCGCAATTCCTTTGGGGCCCGAGAGGGTTGCTTTCTTTGCTGGCCCTCCGTTACCGGTAAACCCTTTCTTTCCGGTGCCGGCCTCGTGGTGGATCGTGCCATTTTTCAGGTCCAGTCGGTACACCGCGTTACCCTCGCGCAGAGCCAGCCACATTTGGTGTCCCGCGAAATCAATCGCGCGCGGGCCGTTCAGTGGGGTGCCGGAAATAGGGGCTCCGTTCGGGGTGGGATTGCGTTTGCCTGTGCCGGCAAATGTTTCAATCCGGCTGGTTTTTAGATTTACTCTCCGAATCCGATGGTTGCCAATGTCGCAAATATACAGATGTCCTTCGGGGCCGAATTGGATGCTGTGGGGGCGATTTAGTTGAGCTTGTGTGGCCGGCCCGCCGTCTCCGGAAAATCCGCGCTTGCCATTGCCTGCCACGGTGCTGATGCGGCCAGTTTGGGCATCGACCCGCCGGACAATGTGGTTCTGCATTTCAACGAAGAAGAGGTTGCCCGCCCCGTCCAGGCGCACTTCGTAAGGTTCGTTGAGTTTCGCCTGTTTGGCCGGCCCGCCATCGCCGCTATACCCCTTTTGGCCGTTGCCGACGATGGTTGTAATTTGCCCGCGCGCGTTCACGCGCCGGATGACGTGATTAAAGGTGTCGCAAATAAAGATGACCCCGTTGCCATCCTTGATAATTCCGAACGGTCCGTTGAGTGTGGCCTTGGTGGCGGGACCATGGTCGCCGGAATACCCTTTTTGGCCCGTGCCAACCGCAGTGTGGATTGTGGCGGCTTGAATGATTCCAAGGGAACTAAAATAAATTATGGAAAGAAAATGTTTCACGTGCAAACTTTAAGGTTCACTTCGCACTCACTCAAGCTTGTTGAATACGATTCTCGCTGCGTTGACAAACTGACGGTTGGGAAGTATAGTTAACGAGACCAAATGAATCTCGGCAGCAACCTCGTGGTTTTATGTCAGCCGATTTTGAGGATTTCACATATGATGAAGAATAATAATTCGCTGCGAACAAAGGTCCGTTGGATGATTTGCGTTGCTGCAGTTTTGGGGATTGGGTTTCTTTCCGGTTGTAAAACTGTAAACAAAGTTAATCCGGTTTCGGATGAATCTTATTTTCAATGGCTG
>CAUZWB010000220.1:0-4779 GCA_963583525.1 Verrucomicrobiia bacterium
CCTTCGCAGCCGTTGCGCGCGCGCAAGCCGCACTTTGCGCCCAAGGCGAAGAGTGTGATTTATTTGCACATGACCGGCTCGCCGCCGGGATTGGATTTGTTTGATTACAAACCGGAACTGGTGAAACGCGAGGGGCAGAATTGTCCGGATGAATTTTTGAAGGGGCGGCGGTTTGCCTTCACCTCGGGCGTGCCGAAGCTAATGGGCACGCCGCACAAATTCGCGCAGCACGGCCAAAGCGGCGCGTGGCTGAGCGACGCGCTTCCGGAGCTGGCGAAACAGGCGGACGACATCGCGTTCATCAAGTCGATGACGACGGATCAGTTTAATCACGCGCCGGCGGAGTTGCTGCTGTACACCGGGAGCGCACGCGAGGGCCGGCCGAGCATGGGGTCGTGGGTAACGTACGGACTGGGCAGCGAAAACCAAGACTTGCCTGGATTTGTAGCGCTGATTTCCAGCGGCGTGCAACCCAATGGCGGCAAGAATTCTTTTGGCAACGGATTTTTGCCGAGCGTGTTTCAGGGCGTGCAATGTCGCTCGAAGGGCGATCCGGTTTTGTACGTTTCCAATCCCAAAGGAATGAGCCGCGAGCTGCGCCGCAAGAGCCTCGATGCGCTCAATGATTTGAATCGCATTCAAGCCGCGGAACTCGGCAGCCCCGAAACGCTTACGCGCATCGCGCAGTACGAGATGGCGTTTCGCATGCAGGCGAGCGTGCCGGAGGTGATGGATATTTCCAAGGAACCCAAGCACATCCTCGACGCCTACGACGCCAAGCCCGGCGCGGGCAGTTTGGCCAACAACATTTTGCTGGCGCGGCGGCTTGTGGAAAAGGGCGTGCGCTTTGTGCATCTCTTCGATTGGGGCTGGGATTTCCACGGCACCGGGGCTGCCACCGGCCTCGGCAGCGGGTTGCGCAATAAATGCAAAACGATGGATAAACCCATCGCCGCGCTGATCGCCGACCTCAAGCAGCGGGGGCTCTTTGATGAAACACTCATCGTGTGGGGCGGTGAGTTCGGCCGCACGCCCTTCCGCGAAGGCCGCACCTCAAAAAGCAAAGTGCTCGGGCGCGACCATTACCCGGATGTGTACACCCAATGGATGGCCGGCGGCGGCGTGAAAGGCGGCATCACCCACGGCGCCAGCGACGAGCTGGGCTTCAAAGTCGCCGAGGACAAAGTACACGTGCACGACCTCCAAGCCACCATTCTCCACCAACTCGGCTTCGACCACGAGCGGTTGTTCTACCGTTTCCAAGGCCGCAAATATCGGCTGACCGATGTGCACGGGAAAGTGGTGAAGGGTGTGTTAACTTGATTCTTCTGTAAACCAAACCGCCCCGTTCTCTTCCAAAATTTCCAGCGCAAACAAACTCGCTCCCGCGCAGGGGCCGCGGGTGCAAAGGCCGGTGTCGGGTTCGTAGACGGCGCCGTGGGTTTGGCAGATGAGTGTTTCCCCCTTGGAATCGAAGAAGCGGTTGTCGCCGTAATCGAGCGTGAGAGGGATGTGGCGACAGGTGTTTTCGTAGGCGAAGAGTTTCCCCTTGAAGCGGCCGATGAAGCCCTCCTGCGGGCGGTCATCACGCGTGAAGGAAAACGTGATGGTTTTCCCTTCCTCAATTTCTTCCGCTGTTGCTATCCGAATGCGCGCCACGGCGGGAGGGTAATGGGAAGTGATGAAGGACGGAAGCTCATTGGTAGGGACGCGCTGCGCGCGTCCATGGACAAGCGTATCATGTCCCTACCATGGCACCCCCGAATTTTCTTTTGCCTTGTACTGGGCGTGCCACACTGGGCGCATGAAATCTGCATTCGTTATGTTGTTGTGTGCCGTTTCGGTTTCTGCCGCGCCGAAGGGTTGGCCGAAGGAGATTCGGAAAATCAACTATCTCAGCAAGGCCGATAACACAAAGCAGCCCGCGCTGTTTTATGCGCCCGCGGTGCGGGGCGAACCTCGGCCGTTGTTGGTGGGGTTGCATACGTGGTCGAGCGATTACCGGCAGAACAATTCGCCTTACGGCAAGTGGTGCATCGAGAAGAAGTGGAATTTCATTCATCCAAACTTTCGCGGGCCGAATCGCAGGCCGCAGGCGACGGGATCGGAGTTGGTGGTAAAAGACATTCTCAGCGCGGTGGAGTTCGCCAAGAAAAATGGCGCGGTTGATGAAACACGGATTTATTTGGTGGGCGCTTCGGGCGGCGGTTATGCGGCGTTGCTGATGGCGGGGCGCGCGCCGGAGATTTGGGCGGGCGTGTCAGCGTGGGTGCCGATTTTGGATTTGGCCGAATGGCACGCGCAAACGTCCAAACGCAATTTGAAATACGCACGCGAGATTGAAAATTCAATTGGCGGCAAACCCACGCCCGACTCGAAGGCAGCGTCGGAAGCAATGAAACGCTCGCCGGTCACTTATCTCGCACACGCGAAGGGAGTGGCCCTGGACATCAACGCGGGCATCAACGACGGCCACAAAGGGAGCGTACCGATTAGTCACACGCTGGAGGCATTCAATTTGTTGGCGGCGGAGAAAGATCGGTTGAGCGCAAAACAAATTTCTGAATTCACCCGAATGGCCAAAGTGCCCGCTTCGCTCGAATATTCTTTGCCGACCGATAAAACGTACGGCCCCAAGCGCGTGCTCTTCCGGCGGCATTCCGGCGCGGCACGGGTAACGATTTTTCAAGGAGGCCACGAAATCATCCCGCCCGCAGCCTTGCAATGGCTGGCCAAACAAAAGAGGATGCGCGCCCCAAAAAATGAGTGATTCTAATTTATTGCCCGAACCGAAGTTTGTTCCTGAATTGCATCCGACCTTCCGCCCGGCGGTGCTGGTGAATCGCGCCTTCGAGGCGGCGGCGCGCGACACGGGCGCGGCGGCCGAGCTGGGCATTGCGCTGGAGCAGACCGATGGCTCGGTGTTTCATTATCACACGGTTCTGTTTCCCGAGGGACATGCGTTGGCGGAAAATAATTTCCGGCATGTGGAGCGGTTGGTGAAATTTTTGCTGTGGTCGCGCGGTGGGTGGCGCATCCACTTGGCGGGGCTGGCGGCGTTGGCGGAACAATTGCAGAGTTATTATCGCGAGACGGAATTGGGGAAATTTGATAATGAAGTCATCGGCTTCCGGAATTTTGGCAAGTCGCTGGAGGTGGTGGCGTGCGATGAGTTGCCGGCGGAGAAGGTGGACACCAAGCCGTTGGGGCGTCACCTCGATGGGTGCCGGATTGGCTTTGACCTCGGCGGGAGCGACCGGAAGGCGGCGGCGGTGATTGATGGCGAGGTGGTGTTCAGCGAGGAGATTGAGTGGGACCCCTATTTCGAGCCCGATCCGACTTATCATTACGAGGGCATCGTTGACTCGTTAAAAAAAGCCGCCGAGCATCTGCCGCGCGTGGATGCCATCGGCGGCAGCGCGGCGGGTTGCTATTCGCACAACCGCGTGACTTGGGCATCGCTGTTTCGCGGCGTGCCGGATGAGGCTTTTGACAGCCAAGTGCGCGGGATGTTTCTGAAAATCCAGGCGGACTGGGGCGTGCCGCTGGAGGTCATCAATGACGGCGAGGTGACGGCGCTCGCCGGCTCGATGGCGCTCGGCAAAAACGGCGTGCTCGGTATCGCGATGGGCACGAGCCAAGGCGGCGGCTACATCGACATGGATGGGCACATCACCACATGGCTCAGCGAGCTGGCGTTCGCGCCGGTGGATTTGCATCCGGCCGCGCCGCCCGATGAATGGAGCGGCGATCTCGGATGCGGCGCGCAATATTTTTCGCAACAAGCGGTGGGTCGATTGCTGCCGGCTTCGGGCATTGAGTACGATGCGAGCTTGAGCTTGCCCGAGCAATTGAAAATTGTGCAAGCAGCGATGGACGCGGGTGATGAACGCGCGCTGAAAATTTACGATGCCATCGGCATTTACCTCGGCTATTCGCTGGCTCATTACGCGGATTTTTATGATTATGAGTACGTGCTACTGCTCGGCCGCGTGACCTCGGGCCCGGGTGGGGAATTGATTATTGAGCGTTCGAAAGAAGTGATGGCGGCGGAATTTCCCGAGTTGGCGGCGCGGGTCAAGTTTTACATTCCCGACGAGATGGAAAAACGCCACGGTCAAGCCATCGCGGCGGCGAGCTTGCCGAAGATTGGGTAGCCGAAATGAAAATTCGCAAACAAGTTTTTGAATTAACTGTGGCGGATTTTGAGCGGTTTTCGGTTTGGGAATTTGCAACCGACGAAGTAGGCGAATCGGGGCAGGATGAGGCAACAGTGCGTCCGATGGCATCTTCCGTGCCGGAAGGGTTATGCGTGGCGCGCGCCAAATTTGAACTGGCCGATGGCACAGTGATGACCGGTTATGTGACACCAAACGCCGCGGAGGACGACTTGGCGGATGTGCAGCCGCACATTATTACGCATTCGGGACAGGTCGGGTTTTGGTTTGGCATGATGCCATTGGAAGAAGGAGATTTGGCGGAATACCACCGACGATTGGGAAGGACGGTTGACGCTATTTTCCCAATTCGCTACTCACTGGAAACGCATCTTTCCGATGCTCAATGTGCCGGCATCATCGAGGGATTCTACGCTTGGCGCAATGACAAGACGGTCTTGGTGAAGTGAATTGATGGAGAAGTGGAAACTCTCTGTGGCCTCTGTGGTGATTGGTTTTTACCACAGAGACACAGAGGAAGGGCTTGCAATCGGATGAGGGCGAGGCATCATTGGCGCGTTCGAAACATTACATCTTATGAAAATCATTCGACTCATTCCGG
>CAUZWB010000221.1:0-4772 GCA_963583525.1 Verrucomicrobiia bacterium
CTCGAACATTAATATCCCGGCCGGCAAAAATGAAATTACCTATCTTTTTAGCGCTAATACCAGCGCGGAGATTCTCGATCACAAAATAGCAATGCTCGGCACCGCCGGTGTTAGCGGCGGCACGGCGTATGTTTCCACCCAGCTCACTTCGCTGAAGATTGAGGATTATTTTATGGTCGGCAAAATCATTCCCGCCACCACCACGCAGGGCTATCCCACGGCGTTGAAATGCGAGTTCACCAACAAAACAAAATTCCCCGGAACGGCCACGGTGGAATTAGTTGGCCTCCCCACCGGCACCACCACTACCAAGCTGGAGATGACGCAGGACACCAAGGAACTTACCTTCCCCATTACCGTGGCCGACAACGCTCGCGCCGGGTTGCACCGCACGGTGTACTGCAAAATGACGCTGAACCACACCGGCCATACCGTCACCCAAACGCTCGGCGGCCGCGGCACGTTGCGCATCAATGTACCGCCTGCCCCGCCGTCCATTAAAAAGCCAGCCGTTGGCGCATTGGGAACAGCTGTGCCCGCCAAATAATTTTTTAACAAAATCAATTTAACATTATGAAAAAAACATTACTCGCTCTCCTCGTCGCGCCACTGATGCTCAGTGCGGCCCCGAAGGATTTGGTGGATTTACAGGTGTACCCGAAGGACGCCCACTTGGTGACGCTACGCGGCAAGCAGCAGTTGATGGTGCAGGCCACGTTTGCCGACAGCACCACGCGTGATGTCACTGCGGAGGCGAAGTATACGTTTGCCAATCCCAAGCTGATCAAGTTTGAAAAACACATCATCTACCCCGTGGTCAATGGCACCACTTCACTGAACATCACATTTTCCGGCCGCACACTGACCGTGCCGGTGAAAGTTGAAAAAGCCGGTGAGGAACGCCCTGTTCGATTTAAACTCGACGTGATGCCTACCTTCACCAAGGGCGGTTGCAACTCTGGGAGTTGTCACGGCGCAGCCAGCGGGAAAGATGGGTTTCGATTGTCGTTGTTCGGATTCAATCCACAGCTCGATTATCAATGCATCACCCGCGAAAATCTTGGTCGCCGCATCAACCTCGCCTTGCCGCACGATAGTTTGTTGCTCGAGAAAGCCACCGGCCGCGTGACGCATACCGGAGGTAAAGTGATGACCGCGGAAAGTAGCCTATATAAAACACTCGTGCGCTGGCTGGAGGCAGGGGCACCCAATGATCCCGCCGGCACGCCCAAAGTGGTGGACCTCGAAATCCATCCGAAACAATCCGTGCTCGAGGGTGCAGGCGCCGAGCAGCAAATCATCGTGCGCGCCGTGTACAGCGACGGCTCCACACGCGACGTGACGCACGAGACGATGTTCATCACTAACAACGATGTGTCTACCAAAGTGGACGGCAAAGGCAAAATGGTTGCCGGGCAACGCGGCGAGTCGTTCATCATGGCGCGCTACGACCAAATCACCGTGGGCACCCAGGTGCTCGTGATTCCGAAGCTGGAAAACTTTCAATTCCCTAAAGAGCTCGAGGCCAATTACATCGACGGGCTCGTGCACAATAAGCTGAAGAAAATTCGCATCACGCCCAGTGGTATTTGCGATGACAATACCTTCATTCGGCGCGCTTATCTCGACGTCATCGGCGAGCTGCCCACTCCCGAAGCCGTCGCCGTATTTGTGGCGGACAAATCGCCGGCCAAGCGCGAGAAGCTCATCGACGAGTTGATTGCCCGTCCGGAATTCGTGCGGATGTGGGTGATGAAATGGGCCGAGCTGCTACAGATCCGCACTCAAAACAATCGTTTTTATTACAAAAACGCCGTGCTTTATTTCGAGTGGTTGCGCGATCAGTTTGAGCAGGATCAGCCGATGGATAAAATTGTGCGTGAACTGCTGGGCGCGCGCGGCGGCACCTTCAGCAATCCTGCCGGAAATTTTTATCAGGTGGAGCGTGACACGCAGAAGCTCACCGAAAACGCCGCGCAAATTTTCATGGGCATGCGCATCCAGTGCGCTCAGTGCCACAACCATCCTTTCGATCGATGGACGATGGATGACTATTACAGCTTCTCCGCCTTCTTCGCTCAAGTGGGTCGCAAGACTGGCGAAGACAACCGCGAGACCATTATTTACAACCGCCGCAGCGGCGGGGTGCGCCACATCGTGGGCAATCGCGATATGCCGCCAAAATTCCTCGGCGCCGTGGGGCCGGAGATTGCTAAGGATGCCAATGGAAAAGTGCGTGCTGGATTCCCGTTGAAAAGCGGTGAGGATCGGCGCATTGCCTTGGCGAACTGGCTGGCTTCGCCAAAAAATCCTTACTTCGCCAAAAATATGGCCAACATCGTCTGGGGTCATTTCATGGGGGTTGGCATTGTGGAACCGGTGGATGATGTGCGCATCAGCAACCCGCCGAGCAACCCGGAGTTGCTCGAGGAATTGGGCAAACGCTTCGCGGCGAGTGGTTATAATTTCAAAAAACTCGTGCGCGACATTTGCGTGTCCCGCGCCTACCAGCGCAGCGTGCAGAGCAATGAATCGAACAAAGCGGACACGCTGAACTTCGCCAAGAGCAGCATCCGCCGCGTGCGCGCCGAAGTGTTGCTGGATATCATCAGCCAAGTGACCGACACCAAAAACAAATTTCGCGGCCTGCCGAACGGCTCCAGTGCAGTTGAAATTGTGGATGGTGGCACCAGCACGTTCTTCCTCACCACGTTCGGCCGCGCCACCCGCACCACGGTGTGTTCGTGCGAAGTGGCCCTTGAACCCAATCTTTCGCAAGCGCTGCATTTGCTCAATGGTGATACTGTGAACAGCAAGTGTACTCAAGGAGGCGTGGTTCGAAACCAGATTAAAGAAGGCAAAAAACCAGACGAGATTTTGGATGATATTTACCTGCGCTGTTTGGCTCGCAAACCGACTGCTTCGGAAAAGGCTAAGCTAATGGTTTTCTTCAAGGAAGGGCGTCCGGATGAAGAGGTGTTGAATGATTTATTCTGGGCTGTGTTGAACTCGAAGGAGTTTATTTTTAACCACTAATCAAATCGTCCGCCACGCGGGCTAGCAATCAAGGGGGGAATTTAAAAACCGATGAACACTCGGAACCTGAAAACCATCGCCATCGCCGCCGGCTTCATCGTGGGTAGTGCTGGGATCGCCGCAGACAAAGTCACTTACGAGGACAACGTCCTGCCCATCTTCCGCAACAACTGCCTCAAGTGCCACAACGCGGACAAGATGAAGGCTGACCTCAACCTTGCCACCTATGACGCGCTGATGACCGGCGAAGTCGTCGCCGGCGGGGACTTAGATAACAGCCTTCTTTATCAGCTTGTCACCCACGCGGAGGAACCCAACATGCCGCCCAAGAGCAAACTCGCCGATGCTGAGATTGCCACCATCAAGGCATGGATCATCGGCGGCTTGCTCAAAGACAACGGCTCGAAAGCCGTGATGGCCTCCAAACCCAAGGTCGACCTCACGATTGATCCCGATTCTCTTGGCAAACGCCCCGAAGGCCCCGCGCCCATGCCCGTTGAAGTCCTCGCGCTTGACCCCTATCAGCGTACCGAACGCACCAGCATTTCCACCGCCATCGCCGTCAGCCCATGGGCCCCGCTCGTCGCCATCGGCAGCCAACGCCAAGTACTCCTTTATAATACCGACACCTTCAAAATCGCCGGAATCATTCCCTTCCCCAAGGGCTATCCGCACAGCATTAATTTTAGTGCGAATGGCAAACTGCTCGTCATCGGCGGCGGGCGAGGCGCCAACCTCGGTTTTTCCACCGTGTGGGACATCACCAAGGGCGAACAAATCTTGACCGTCGGCGATGACCTCGATTCCGTGCTCGCCTCCGACATCTCCGCCGACCAGCGCTACATCGCCCACGGTGGTCCCGACCGATTCGTGCGTATTTTCTCCACCGACACCGGCGAGATGCTCCACAAAATTAAGAAACACACCGATTGGATTACCGCCATGCGCTTCGGCCCCAAAGGCAAATACGTTGCCTCCGGTGACCGCGCCGGCGGCATTCACGTTTGGGAAGCCGAACCCGGCGGACGCGCCGCCAGCCTGATGGGCCATCGCGGCCGCATCACCGGCCTCGAATGGGCCAGCACCAACATCGTCATCAGCGCCAGCGAAGATGGCACCGCCAAAATGTGGAACATCGACGAAGTCCGCCAAATCAAAAGCTGGACCGCCCACGGCGGCGGCGCACTCAGCCTGCGTCGTGCCCAAAACGGTGATATGGTCACCGTCGGTCGCAATCGCCGCGCCACAATTTGGAACGCCAGCGGCAGCGCAAAGCGCTCCTTCACTTTCCCCGGCGACATCCCTTCCACCGGCGTCCCCAGCCACGACGGCAAACTCGTCATCGGTACCGACTGGAATGGCCAAGCCTACGTTTGGAACTCAGCCGACGGAAAAGAAATCACCCGCCTCGCACTGAACCCCGCCCCCATGGCCGATCAATTCCTTGCCTCGCAAAAAATAGTGGAGCAGAAAGCCGCCGCCGCCAAAGCCGCCACCGGCGTGCATCAATCTGTGCTTACACGAATCGCCAAAACCAAGACACAAATGACCGCCTTGGACACCACCGTGACCATGCGCCAAAAAGCCGTCACCGATTCCAAGGCCATCCTCGCCAAGCTCATTGCGGAAAAACAAAAACCCGCTCAAGCCAAAGCCGCCACCGCAGCCGGTAGTGTAAAGACTGCCACCTCCACCAAAGCGGCCGCCGACAAAGTGTTGGCCTCAGTCGATGCCGC
>CAUZWB010000222.1:0-4764 GCA_963583525.1 Verrucomicrobiia bacterium
CAACTCTCAGTCCCGGAAATCAGCGACCTTTCCACGGAGCCAAAACACATCCTTAAACTGTACGGCGCCGACGATACCCAAAATCAGGTCAAGGCAGAATACGCCAAGAATTGCATCCTCGCCCGCCGACTGATTGAAAAAGGCGTTCGCTTTGTGCAACTCTTCAACGGCGCCTACGCCACCGGCGGCCGCTTGAATTGGGACGGCCATCAAAAACTGCGCGAGCAATACGATGTCCACGGCCCGATCATGGATCAACCCTCCGCCGCACTCATCCGCGACCTCAAACAACGCGGCCTGCTGGAGGATACGCTGGTCCTTTGGTGCACCGAATTCGGCCGCATGCCAATGTTTCAAAAGGGCGCCCAGGGCCGCGACCACAATCCCGGTGGCTTCACCGCCGTCCTCACCGGTGCCGGCATCCAGCCCGGAGTCAGCCACGGCGCCACCGATGAGCTTGGGTTCAAAGCCGTCAAAGACCCCCACCCCTTCCATGACCTCCATGCCACCCTCCTCCACCTCCTCGGCCTCGACCACGAACACCTCACCTTTTACCACAACGGAATCCAACGCCGACTCACCGACGTCCACGGGCATGTGATCAAGGAAATCCTTTCCTGAATTTTTAACAGTACAATTTATGCTTGAACCCGCGCGTTCACACTTTAGGGTTTGCCGTTCCCATGAAAATTAAACAGGTTATTTGTCAGGTGCTGCGACTCGAATCGGTGGAAAATAAAACCGCGAGCAGTCAGGATGCCGTGATTGTGCGCATCCGCACGGACACGGGACTCGAGGGCGTGGGCGAGGCAGACTCATCCCCGGAAGTGGTCAAGGCCATCATCGATGCGCCCTTCAGCCACAATGTCGCGTGTGGGTTGCGTGAAATGTTACTCGGCGAAAACCCGCTGGAGACCGACCGCATTTGGCAAAAGCTCCACCGCGGCTCGCAATATTTCGGGCGCTCATCGGTCACCATGTCAGCCATCAGCGCGATTGACTTGGCCTTGTGGGATCTCAAAGGCAAACATTTTGGCGAGCCAATCCACCGACTGCTCGGCGGCAAACGTCACGAAAAAATCCGCGCCTATGCGTCCATTCTTTTCGGGCGCGATGGCGCGGAGACTGCGGAAATCGGCCGGCGCTGGATTGAAGCTGGCTACACCGCGGTGAAATTTGGATGGGAACCGATGGGCGAAAGCGAAGCGGTGGATCTGGATCTTGTGCGCGGCGCGCGCGAAGGCATCGGCGAGGACGCCACACTGCTCATCGACGCCGGCTGTGTGTGGGATGCCCGCACCGCCCTACGCCGGGCCGAACGATTTGCCCAGTTCAATCCCGAGTGGCTGGAAGAGGCGCTTCAACAGGCAGACATCGACGGCTACCGTTGGTTGCGCGACCGCTCGCCCGTGCCCATCGCGGCCGGAGAGGGCGAGTGCGGGGCGGAATCGTTCCGGGCACTCATTGACCGACACGCGTTGGATGTTTATCAAGTCGATCTATCACGCAACGGCTTCACCGATGCCAGCTACATCCGCCGCCGCGTGGAGGAGATTGGCGCGCGCCTGTGCAACCACTGCTACACCAGCCCCATCACTCACGCCGCCAGCGCCCATTGGCTCTCCACCTGCCGCGACGCTTTTTTGTTTGAAGATTGTGTGGAGGATTCCGCGCTTCGGCACGAGTTAACCCACGAGAAAATCCAGGCCAAAGATGGCTGGCTGCACATCCCCGACCGCCCCGGCCTCGGCATCACTCTTAATGAGGAGTTCATCAACCAATACATCGTCTCCGAATCGGGCGCATAACTTTCCCACCCAATGACCCTTTGGGATTGGCTGATTGTCTTGGTGCTTAACGGCGGCGTAATCGCCTTTGGGTTTTATTTGGCGCGCGGCACTAAGACCAGCGAGGACTGGTTTCTCGGACGACGCGCGCTGGCGTGGTGGGCAATCGGCCTATCGATGTTTGCCACCAATATCGACAACGCCGACCTCGTTTCGCTCACCGGCACCACGTACAAAGAAGGCCTGCACATCATCACCGTGCACACCCTCGGCTCACTGTTGGGCGCGTGCTTTGCGGCGTTTTATGTGGTGCCGGCGATGGCGCGCGCGGGCCAGTACACCAACGCCGAATATCTCGAAACCCGATTCGGCCCCGCCACGCGCGTGCTCAGCGCGCTCATTCAAATCCAATACCGCAGCAGCATGCTGGGCCTGATGATTTGGGCCATCTACTTGCTGCTCACAAATTTTCTCGGCATGCCCGCCACCACCGCGTGGCTGGCCATCGTGGCGCTGGTCGCAGCGGCAGCGTTGTACACCTCGTGGGGCGGATTGAAATCCGTGGTGATGACCGATGCGCTGCAGGGCGTAATTATGTTCATCGGAATGGGTGTAATTTTCGTGGCGGTCTGGAACGCGGCCGGCGGTTGGTCGAGCATGATTGAAACAATTTCAAAACAAGGCCAAGGCGACCTCGCGCACGTCGGGCGCTATTTTGGCGATGACGGAAAAACGCCGCCGGTTTTGATTCTCATTGGCTGGACGATTATCGGCTGCGGCTACTGGAGCGTGAACCACAGCCAAACCATGCGGCTGGCCGGCGCGCGTTCCTTCTGGGACATGAAAATGGCGGCCATCATCGGAGCGACGATCAGCATGCCCATCATGGTCGCCTGCGCCTCGATGGGCCTCTTCGGGCGGGCGCTGTTTCCCGGCTTTGAAAATCCCGACGCGTTGTACCCGCACATGGCGGACCAGTTCTTGGGCGTCGGCGCGAAAGGGCTCGTGGTGGCCGCCATCTTCGCCGCAGCCATCAGCACGTTCGATTCCATCGGCTCCTCGCTCTCCGCGCTGTTCACGCGCGACATTTACGCGCGTCACATTTCCGGCCAACGCGATGACCGCCACTACCTCAAAGTCAGCCGTTGGGCCACGTTCGCAATCCTCGCCCTCGGCTTCGCGTACATTCCCTTCATCAGTTCCAAGGACACCATGCTGAAAGCGTTCCTCACCTTGATCCCCGTTTTTGTCACGCCGTTGTTCACCATTTATTTGATCGGAATTTTCACCCGCGCCCACGCCCGCGCCGGGCTCATCGGCTTACTCACCGGCAGTGCATACGGCCTCGTGGCCTTGGTCGACCGCGAAATTCACGACCTCGCCTGGCTCTCCAGCAACTTCACCGGCCGCTGGGTGGCGCTGACTTGGGCAATGGCATTCACCGCAACCGGCGCGTTGGCCGCCACACTCATTTACGGCAAACAAACCGACCAACCGCCTCCCCCCCAACCGTCCGGCTGGCTGCGCAACAGCAGTGAATCGCTCGGCACCCTGCCCGAACATCCATTCCAAACCACCCCGCCCCGCTGGCTCCAACCCGGCCCCATTGCCCTCGTGCTCATCGCCGCAACCGCCAGCGTTCTCTTTCTTTTCTTTTGGTGAACCCATAAACTAATCCCAACCATGAGCGACAAACATCTCACCGAACATCGTTACGAGAAACTTACCTGGCCGGAAATCAATGACGCCATCGCGGCGAAGCAAATCTGCATCATCCCGTGCAGCGCCGTGGAACAACACGGGCCGCACCTGCCGCTGGATGTGGATATGCTGCTCTCCAACAGCGTCGCCCTCGAGGCCGGCCGCCAGCGCGCAGAGAAGACGCTTGTGCTGCCCAGCGTTTCCTACGGATACACCGGCCATGTAATGGATTTCCCCGGCACCATCAACGTGCACTATCAGCATTTTATCGATCAGGTGTTGGACATCACCAAAAGCCTCGCCTACCACGGCTTCAAGAAAATCCTGCTACTCAACGGCCACGGCTCGAACATGCCCAACCTCGACCTCGTCGCCCGCCGCTGCAATCTCGAAACCGATGCCGAGTGCGGCCTGTGCGCGTGGTGGCACCTGCTTACCGTTGATCCCGATTTTCTGCCCGGCTGGCGCGAGAGCGAATTTCCCGGCGGCTGCGCCCACGCCTGTGAATTGGAGACCGCCATGTACCTCCACCTCGATCCGGAAAATGTGCGGCAAGACGTCATCAAATCCGGCGATATTTCCTACAACACCACAAAGTCACCGTACCGCTTCACCGACATTTACGGCGTTGGTGCCATCAATATCACCAGCTGGACTGCTAGCTATTCGGACACCGGCGTGCTCGGCGACGCCGAAAAAGGAACTGCCGAAAAAGGCAAAGCCGCCTTTGAGGAAGCCGTGAAACACCTCTGCGGATTCATCGACGAATGGCACCCCCAACCGCCGCCCAGCCGCCACGAAGCTCACGCCCAAAAACCCACCATCCCCATGCCCTGGAGCCAAGCTGATTCACTGCCACTTCAGTAACACACTAACAATTATCCGCCATATTGTAGCGTGCCGCACAGAATTCACGCCGAGACGTTGCCCGCCCTCTAAAATGAACAAAAAGAAAATTGCCAACTCGCTTGACGAAGGGGCCATGGCTTTTTTCGTTCAAGGATTGATCCTATTCTACATGCTATCCTTGTCACTGGAAACCGTGCCCAGCCTTCGGGAATTCGCCGGCATATTTAACACCATCAACATTATCGTTACCTCTGTCTTTGTGGCTGAATTAATTTTGCGACTTATTGTTTCGGAGCATCCCCTCAAATATCTCACAAGCTTTTATGGAATCGTTGACGTAGTTGCCATCCTTCCGACTTTGTTGGGGGCTAACACAAAAAGCTTGCGAGCACTGCGCCTGTTACGTGTATTCAAACTTTTCAAGAGC
>CAUZWB010000223.1:0-4706 GCA_963583525.1 Verrucomicrobiia bacterium
TGGTGATGGATTATCCGACGCAAAAAGAGGAGCGGCAAATCCTCGAGGACTGGGCGAAGACGGAGGGAACCCCAACCGCGGAACAGGTGGTGACGGTCGAACAAATCCTCACCGCGCGCAAGGTGGTGGATACGATTTATGTGGATGATAAGGTGAAGGAGTACATCGTGAACCTCGTGTGCGCCACGCGTGATCCGGGGGTATTCAATGTGCCGGCGGAGGGACTCATCCAGCTGGGCGCCTCGCCGCGTGCGACGATTTACCTCACGCTCGCCTCCAAGGCGCACGCCTTCCTGCAAGGGCGCAGCTACGTGACGCCGCAGGACGTGAAGGCCATCGCGCCCGACGTGATGCGGCATCGCATCCAAGTAAGCTACGAAGCCGAAGCGGAAGATAAAACCAGCGACCACGTGTTGGCGCTGTTCCTGGATCACATGCCAGTGCCGTAGAAGGAGGTAGCATTGGTTTCCCATCAACCCTCAACCATCAACCCCCAAACCAGCCATCAACCCGAACAAAGTTCGCCAGATCGAAATCCGCACCAAGCGGCTGGTGAGCGATGTAATGGCCGGGCAATACCGCAGTATATTTCGCGGGCAGGGAATGGATTTTGATGAGGTTCGCGAGTATCAGCCGGGCGATGAGGTGCGCAATATTGATTGGAACGTCACCGCCCGCTTGAACCAACCGTTTGTGAAACAGTTCGTGGAAGAACGCGAGCTGACGGTGATGTTGCTGGTGGACATCAGCGCGTCGGGACGGTTCGGCAGTGGCGACCAAACCAAACAGGAACTCGCCGCCGAAGTGGCCGCCGCGCTGGCGTTCGCCGCCCAAGGCAACAACGATAAAGTCGGCCTCACGCTCTTCACCGATCGCGTGGAGAAATACGTGCGCCCCGGCAAAGGCAAACGCCACGTGCTGCGGTTGGTGCGCGATATTTTGCATCACACCCCCGCCCATCGCACCGGCGACCTGCGCCAAGCACTGCAGCATTTGCAAAAAACTTTTCGGCGGCGCGCGGTGATGATTGTGATTTCGGATTTCCTCGATCCACTCCCCCACTCCGCCCTGCACCGCGCCCAACGCCGGCACGACGTGGTGGCCATCCAAATCAACGACCCCCACGAAGACGCCCTGCCCCCGCTCGGCCGTTTGGTGCTCGAAGACGCCGAGACCGGCGAAGTCGGCGAACTGCACCTACGCACCGAAGCCGACCGCACCGCCTTCGCCGCCCACCGCGCCGAAACCCAAGCCGCGTTAGTCAAAGAATTCGGCGGCCTAAACATTGACCACCTCCGCCTCGTGACCGGCCAACCGTATGCGCCCGCGCTATCGCACTTCTTCCGCACGCGACTGGAACGCCGACGCTAGGTTGAGGATTGAGAAAAACCAATTCCACCCACTAACTCCCACCTTCTCCCTTCTAAATCTCCCTTTCTTGAGTTATCTTTCCTTGCAGGAGCAGAATGAACGACACAAACCTCACTGACATTCTGGAAATCAAGCCGCCGCTGGAGTTGGAAACTGGCGAGGGGTCAGGGTGGGCGCTTTGGGTTTTGTTAGTGGTGTTTGCGGCGGGGGCGGTGTTGTTGTTTTGGGCGTTGCGCGAGCCAAAGCGCGCGCCGGTATTGCCCGCGCCGGATGCCGAGGCGCTACGGAAACTGCGCGAGGTTTGGGGGTTACTGCCTTCGCCGGTGCTCTTTGCCCGGGCGGTGGCAGATATTTTGCGGCTGTATCTCGGCGAACGTTTTGAATTCCACGCGCCGGAACGCACCACGGAAGAGTTTCTGGATGAACTCCATCGCGCCCCGCAAATGACGCCACCCCAAAAGGATTTACTCGGGCAATTCCTTGAGTTTTGTGATCTCTCAAAATTCGCACGGCACGAGCCCACCGAAGAGGACTGTCGCCGACTGCACGCGATCGCGGTGCAAATGATCAAAGAAACCGCGCCGCCGTTGCCGGGCGCACTGCCCCCGCGCGTAACGCCGCCGCAATTGACGACATGAACAATTTCACTTTCGAAGATCCAGCTTGGCTGGGGTTGCTACTGCTCCTCCCGCTAGCGGGGTGGTTGCAGGGGGCATCGGGTGCGCCTCCGGCGGTGGTGTATTCTTCGCTCAAACTGGTGCAGTGTTTCTCGCGCATCGCGCCGCATCGCGCGGGGCGGTTGCTGGCGGCGTTACGTTGGCTGGCGCTCATCGCGTGCATCCTCGGCCTCGGCCGCCCGCAATGGGGCGAAGGCCGCGAACGCATCAAAGCCAGCGGAATTGATATCATGCTCACGCTGGATTTATCCGACAGCATGGAGGCAAAAGATTTTCGCAACGAAGGCCGCAATGTCACGCGGTTGGATATTTCAAAACAAGTGCTCAAGGAATTTGTTGAGGGCCGGCCGAGCGATCGGATTGGGTTGATTGTGTTTTCGGGGTTGGCCTTCATTGCCAGTCCGCCCACCTTGAACCACGATTATTTACTGGAGAATATTGACCGGTTTGACAACGAGACCGCTTCGCCACAAAACGACGACGAGGGCACAGCGATTGGTTCGGGCATCACGGCGGCGGTCAATCGGCTGCGCGGCATTAAGGATTCCAAAAGCAAAATTATTATTTTGATGACCGATGGCGAAAACAACACCGGCAAGGTAGAGCCCGAAGAAGCCGCCGAGGCGGCGGCGGTGATGGGCGTCAAAATTTACACCATCGGCATCGGCAAAGAAGGCACGGAGCTGGTGTTGCGCGATCAGTTTGGTTTGCCGCGCCATCATCAGTTGGTCGGCATCAATAAGGATCGCCTGCGCGACATCGCCACGCGCACGGGCGGCAAGTTTTTTTATGCCGAAAGTACCGAGGCACTGCGCGCGGTGTATCACGAGATTGATCAGCTGGAAAAAACCGATCGCGAAGAGCAACGCTTTCTGCGCTACCACGATTTGTTCGGGTGGTTCGTGGGCGCGGGGCTGGGGCTCTTGATGCTCGAACTCATCCTCAGCCAAACGTGGCTGCGCAAATTACCCTAACACAATGAATATGACTTGGACCGACCCCGATCGATTGTGGCTACTCATTCTGCTGCCGCCATTGCTCGGTGGATTTGCCTTTGCGTGGGCGCGGCGGCGACGGTTGCTGGGGCTCTTCGTTAGCCCGCATCGAGTGGAGGAACTGGCGGGAAGTTTGTCCGCGAAGGGCCAATGGCTGCGCGCGGCGGGATTGCTCGCGGCAATGGGTTGCCTCATCGCCGCGCTGGCGGGACCGCGTTGGGGGTTTCGCGAATTCGAAAGCCGCGCCACGAGTCTCGATGTGGTAATCGCCATCGATACTTCGCGCAGTATGTTGGCTAGCGATCTCGTGCCCTCGCGGATGGTGCGCGCCAAGCTCGCCGCCATCGATTTGCTGAAGCTCGGCGAGGGCGATCGTTTTGCGCTCATTCCATTTGCCGGCGTGGCGTTTTTGCAATGCCCGTTAACAGTCGACCACGAGGCACTGCGGCAGCACGTGGATTTGGTGCAAGTGGACGTCATTCCCCACGGCGGCACGAGCATTGCCACGGCCATCAACACGGCGTTGGAAATGTTTGGCGAAGAGGAAATGGATCGCCACAAAGTGCTGGTGATTTTTACTGATGGTGAGGAGCACGAACCCGATGCGGTGGCGGCGGCGAAGTTGGCGGGCGCGCAGGGGATGAAAATTTTCACCGTGGGAATGGGCACGCCCGAAGGCGAATTGGTGCCGGTGCTCACTTGCCCAAGCTGCGATGAGCCCAACGTGCCGAGCCGCAGTCGCTGCCGCGAGTGCGAAGCGAACCTGACCGACTGGAGCACCACGCGCGAATATCTCAAGGACGACGACGGGGAGTTGGTGCGCAGCAAACTGAATGAGGCGATGCTGCAGGAATTGGCCACGGAAACCGGCGGGTTTTACCTGCGACACACCGGCACGGGCTCGATGGATTGGCTTTACAAAAACGGGCTCGCGCCGCTGCCTAAATCAGAGCATAATCCCACCATGGTGCGACGCCAAAAAGAACAGTATCAATGGTTCCTCGGCGCGGGCGTGCTGCTGTTGTTGGTGGAATTGCTGTGGCCGAAAGGTCGCCGACCCGCTTCCCCCAACGCGGCCAGCGCGACGGCGGCGATGCTGTTACTTTTCATTTTGCCCTTCGGCGCGATGGCCGCTGATAAGCCGAGCCTGAAAAAAGCGCACAGTGATTACGCCGATGGCAATTTCGTGAATGCGCAGGCGGAATACGAAAAATTACTGGCGCTGCGTCCGGGCGATCCGCCGTTGCTGTTCAATGCCGGAGCGGCGGCGTTTCAAGCGGAAAAATTTGGCGAGGCCGAGCGGCACTTTCGGTCGGCCTTGCGCACGCCGGATCTCTCACTGCAACAGCGGGCTTTTTATAATCTCGGCAACACCCACTTTCGGCTCGGTAGTTTTCAGGAAAAACCGAAGGAGCGAATTCAGATTTGGGAAGAATCCGCACGCCATTACGAAGCGGCGATGGGGTTGAATGCCCGCGACAAATCCGCGCGAAAAAACCTCGCCTTCGTGCGCCAAAAAATTGCCGAAGAAAAACGCCGGATGGAACAACTCACCGACGAGCTGCCGCTCGATGGGATCAATCGCTTCAAGCAAAAGGACGAAATTGCGCTGCGCATTTTTCCGCCCACCAAGGAGGCGATTCCGGAAGATCCCTACTGGCGG
>CAUZWB010000224.1:0-4645 GCA_963583525.1 Verrucomicrobiia bacterium
CGCCCCCATATTCATAGCGACCTCGGGCGTGATCACTTTCCAGTTCTTGTCCGGATCGATCCCGTTGAGATCCTTCTCCTCCAGGTCGGTTTCGACATGCTCGGATTCGGCATAAGAGTTGATCTGGATGCGACGGAGAAGCGGCAAGTGCGCCATCGAAGCTTCAAATTGGGCTTGATATACCCCGCGTAACCCAAAGGCCATGTTGCTTTGGCCGTTCATCACCCAAATGTCACCAATCAGGATATTTTCCATGCGAATGACTGCTTCGCCCACCTTCACCACCAGTCCTTGTCCCTTGGGATTGGCCGGTTGGGAATCGAAGGTGACCTTCCACCTCCCCTTTTCCCCTTTGGCCTTGCCGTTCGCTGATAATTTCCCAAGGGAGACCTTGACCTCGGATCCAACCGGAGCCCAACCCCATATGGTGATGGGTTTGTCTCGCTGCAAGACCATGTTGCTCCTGAAAATCCCATGAACCTTCAGGGTCTCTGCCGCGCCGGCACACAAGACGGTGCATATCAATGCCGTCAGCGTGAATATGCATTGTTTGTATCGCATAACTAAATCTCTTTGTGATGTTGTTGTTTCGTGTCGAGTATCACTTCAGCGATCCCGGATCACGGGATGATCTCAGTCCACCTTCCACCAACCGTCAATCCGCGTGAGTAGATTCTGGACCATGTTGGGGTGCTGTTTCGCTAGATTCTTCGTTTCATGCGGATCGGCGAGGAGGTCGAATAGTTCCAAATTCGCGCCGGGATTTTTATGGCGATGGCCGCCACCGTAGGGGCGTATCTTGGGTGGGTTCTCGATCCAGGCAACCAGTTTCCATTTGCCGTGGATGCAGGATCGCGTCCAGAGACTCTTTTCCGGTTCGGTGGCAGAGGCCATATCGTGGGCAAAGTTCGACAGGAACAGCGTGTCGCGTTTCGCCACCGCCTGATCATCGAGCACATTGATGCCGGGCAATGACGCCGGTGACTTAACGCCGGCCGCGGTTAAAATCGTCGGCACCACGTCGAGATTGGAGACCAGATTACGCTCGTCCTTACGCGGTTTGATCTTGCCGGGCCAATGCGCGATGAACGGAGTGCGCACGCCGTTTTCGTAGGGATGTGCTTTGCCGTGATCGTTCCAGCCGTTGTCGGCCAGATAGATCACCAGCGTGTTGTCGGCGACTCCCTTTTTCTTGAGCTGCCCCATCAATTCGCCGCAGGTTTCATCGAGCCACTCAATCATCGCCAGATACTTGGCCTTTCTGGGGTCTTTGACCTGGGCATATTTCTTCAGCAGCCTCTCCGGCGGATTGTGAGGAGTGTGTGGCAAAAATGGGGCGTACCATACGAAGAATGGTTTCTGCTGTTGCTTGGCTTTGTCGATGAAGTCGTAGATCGGCTTCATCGATTTGCGGCCGATGGAAAGTGCTTGCCCGCCATGTCGCCCGGTGAAGCCCATGTCATCGGTGAATCCAACGCGGCTCGGCTGACCCATCCAGTATTTTCCTGTGTGCAAGGTCAGATACCCTGCATCAGCGAGCAGTTTGGGTAACTGCGGATTTTTGAAAAACGGCTCGATCCAATCGGCGCGCTTTTGCCCACGGACGGGATCATTGCCGGTGATACCGTGTTGATGCGGGTACAATCCGGTGAGCATCGTCGCCAGCGAGGGACTGCAGATCGCGGTGGTGACATAACCACGCGTATAGATCAGCCCTTCGGCGGCAAGCCGGTCGATGTTGGGGGTTTTAACGTGGGGGTGACCTGCAAAACCGTAATCGGTCCAGGCGTGATCGTCGCTGATGATCAGCACGACGTTAGGACGCGATGGCGTGGCGGCATCAGCCGCCATGAGCCCCGGGCCTACGATTAACCCGAGAAGGGCGAAAACTAAGACAGATGTAAAACGATCCTTCATGCAGTGAAGGAAAGCTGGACGCATAATCCGTCCAAACCCAGAAGCCATCGAAAAAGGTACATCAAGTCTTGAGGAACTGCTTGATCGGGCCGGTTTGATCGTGGCCGAACTTGGTGAGGCCGGTGTCGAGGGCGCCGTAGTGTTTGATGGGGTTGCCGTAGGCATTCAACAAAGTGGTGAACCAGTTTCCGAGCGTGCGATGGCCGGGGTGGCCATAGTTGGGCAGTCGAATGTAACGACGGCGCAAATCGATGCGGGCGTTGTCGCCGGCGAGAATCACGAAGGGATATTCGGTGCCGTGCGAGTGATGCGTTTCGCCACCGTCGGGGAAGTAGAAGATCATCGTGTTGTCAAACATGGTCCCCTTTCCGTCAACCTCGGGCACGCTCTTGAGGCGGGCAACAATGCGGTCCACAAGCGTCATGTGATGCGTGCGGGCGCGCTTGCGGATTTCCTCTGCCTTGAGGCCGCCGATGGTTTTGCCGTGGCCGACGTCGTGCATGTTCACCTTCTCACCCTCGATGCCGGGGATGCCGGTGTAGCGGTGGCCGAGTTCGTCCACGGTGAAGGCGACGACGTTGGTGAGGCCGGAGATCAGCGCGCCCAGCAGCACCTCGCTGTGACCGATCTGGCGGTCGAGGGTGTGAACGGCGGGGTCGAGATATTTCGCATCGAGCTTGGGCACGTGCTTGCGGATGGTATCGGCCATCGCATCGATCTTTCGATTGCGTTCGCGAATGTTTTCCACGGAGTCGGCGTAGTTCTGCACCTTGGCCTTCTCGATGCCGGCGAGCGGGTTGGCGGTGGCGCCTTCGTTGCGGGCGACAAACTCCAGCACCTTGCGGTCGAGCTGATATTGGGTGCGCGCCTTGGGATCGCTGGAAACAGATTTGAACAGTTCCTGCAACGCGACGCGTGGCGAGCCGAAGGCGTAGTTGGGCTGTTGCGGTCCGCGGGCGGAGAAGCCGGTGGCCACGCCGTCGAGACTGCCGCGGGCATTGCCGCCGCCGAGCGGGAAACAGGCCAGTTCGATATGGTTGGCGGGCGAAGGAAAGAGCTTGGCCAACTCAAAATCAACGGTGGCCCACTTGATGGAGCTGAGGCGTTCGTTGGCCTTGAACACACCGAGCGCGGAGCACCACGAATGATGACCGGTGGTGCACATCTTGCCGGAGAGCCCCTGAAGGAGAGTGAGGTTTTCCTTGTGGGCGGTGAGCGAGCTCATCCAATCGGGCAGCTCGTGCTTATCGAGATCGACGTCGACTGTCTCCTTCTTCTTTTCGCGCGTCATCGTCTTGGCATCAAGGCTTGGCGGCGCGCACACGCGGGGCCAAAGGCCGTTGCCGCGGTGCATGAAAATGAAGCGCATCGGCGGCTTGCCGGGCGCGGCCAACAACTGCGGTGCATTCAACGCGGCCAATGCTCCGGCGCCGAGGAGGGATTGTTTTAGGAAATCTCTGCGGTTGTTCATGGTTGCTCCTTGTTCGATTTACGGTACCGGAAAGAGTCCGAAGTTAAAAGCGAAACGATGACGGCTCGGAAACTGCCGCCGCTTTCCAGATAGGCGCGATCGGCGGCGATGAGGGTCGGCGAATCGCTGAGCAGTTCGTTGCGGCCCATGTAAAAACGGAAGGCGTGACGGATGATGCTTTGGCGGGCGCGGTCGGAGCGGGCGACACGATCAATGAGCTCCAACGCGTCTTTCACGGGGCCATCCAGCTTGGCCTCGCCGGTGCCGTCCAGTCCGCCGGTGGTGATGACGGGCGCGGTTTTGTAAACATCGAAGGTGCTCTTGCCATTGCCGGTCTTGAGCAGGTTTTCGGGATGCTCGAGTTTTTCCTCCGTGCGAAAACGGCCGAAGTCGTCAAACATCTCGAACGCCAACCCAAGCGGGTTCATGTGTTGGTGGCATTTCACGCACTCGGCGGCGGCAGTGACCTTCTCCACGCGCGCCCGGAAGGTGCGGTGCGGATCCTCGGGCACTTGGGCATCGACGGTGATGGGCACGTCGGGCACGCGGCCGGCCAGAAGTTTCTCGCGGATCCAGCGCCCGCGCCGGATGGGGTCCGAATGAAAATTGGTCGAGTGCGCGATGAGCCACGCCGGATGCGTGAGGATGCCCTTGCGCTGAGCAATGCTGAAGGGTTGTTCGACGGGGTAATTCCAAAACTGCTGCTTCTCCACCTTCATGAACTTGGAGGATTTCCAACTCCCGTAGCGGCCGATGCTCGGCGTGGGCGGCAGGCTGTAAAATGGCGAGTGATGGTAGGTGTAGCCGTGGCTCCAGGGAATGCGCGTGAACGGTTCGCGCCCCTGCCCGAATGATTCCTCGAAGAAGTGCATGTAGTTCACCAGCTCGCCGGGCCGCGAGGAATCCTTGATGCGCATCAGCGGGTGTTGCTTGAGGAACTCCAGATTATCGGCGAGCACTTGTTCGGCGTTCGTACGCCAGTCGGTATCCTTGAGTTTTTCGTAAACGCTTCGCCACTCGTCGATCAGCTTGCGGCCAGCCTCGGCGTCCATGTTGTTGTAAACAAAGAAGCGATCGGAGGTGAGGAGGCTTTCAAACACATTGCGATCTTTCTCCACATGCCACGTTACGATCTGGTCCGCCTCATAAGTCAACCAACCCGGCGTGGCCTGACTGCCTCGGCCCGGATTGCTGTACTTGCCGTCACTGCGCTTGCCGTCTTTGAAAACTTTTAGTGAACCGGCGTAGCCGAAGAAC
>CAUZWB010000225.1:0-4639 GCA_963583525.1 Verrucomicrobiia bacterium
CCGGTGACACAGTTGGCACCGGCTTCCACGCCGGCATTCATATAACCGGTCACGCGAGTAAGTTGTTCGTCGGAAACCAGCGGGCCCATCTCGGTATCGGGAGCCAAACCGGGCCCCATCTTGATCGCGGCGGCGGCGGCCGTAACGCCTTTCACCACTTCCTCAAAAATATCTTTCTCAACATAAAGGCGCGAACCGGCGCAGCAGCATTGTCCGTGGTTGAAAAAGATGGCGCTGGCGGCGCCGGCGATGGTGGCCTCGAGATCGGCGGTGTCCTTGAAAATAATGTTGGGTGATTTGCCGCCGAGCTCGAGTGTGACTTTTTTGAGATTACCGGCGGCGGCGTTGACAATCATTTTGCCGACTTCGGTGGATCCGGTGAAGGCGATCTTGTCCACGTCATCGTGCGCGGCCAATGAGGCTCCGGCGGTTTCGCCCATTCCGGGGACGATGTTGACGACGCCATCAGGCACGCCCGCTTCAACCATAATCTCGCCCAAACGGAGCGCGGTGAGCGGCGTTTGCTCGGCGGGTTTGAGGATCACGCAGTTTCCGGTGGCCAATGCGGGGCCGAGCTTCCACGCGGCCATTAGCAACGGGAAATTCCACGGGATGATTTGGCCCACCACGCCGACGGGCTCGCGTGTGGTGTAGGCGTGAAACTTCGCGCCCGGCGCGTACGGCACGGAGATGGGAATTGTGTTGCCCTCGAGCTTGGTGCACCAGCCGGCCATGTAATGAAAAAGATCGGCCGAAAGCGGCACGTCAGCGGCGGCGGCGACGGCTTTGGGCTTTCCGTTGTCGATGCTTTCCAGCTCGGCCAATTCGTCGGCGTGTTCCAAAATGAGATCGCCAATTTTCCAAATGAGCCGCCCGCGCTCGCTGGGGGTCATCGTGTTCCACGCGTGGTTGGGGTCATCGAAAACTTTACGCGCGGCGGCGACGGCTTGATTGATGTCTTCCGCATCACACTCGGCGACTTGGGCGATCTCCCCACCGCTGGCGGGATTGTACACGGCGAAGGTTTTGCCAGAAGCGGCAGCTTGCCATTGGCCGTTGATGAGCGCTTGGCGCGGGGATTGCAGGTACTCCTGCACGCGGGATGAAGGTTGGATGGCGGGAATATCGAGTGGAGCAGTGGCGACCATGGGAATCCTTTGGGTTCAAGTTGGTGTTAAGGTTCCCGAAGTGTACGCTTCCATCTCCGAAGCGCAACCCTTTGTGTCGTCGTTTTGAGTAACCCGCAACCCGCGTGTTATGGTTCCACGCCGACGGAAATTACTTTGTCACCCCCAATGGTGAATCGCACGGTCGTCATCTGTTGATTGCCGGAGCGCACCTTCATGTTGCGGTAAACCCACACGTCGCCATTCTCTTCATCGGGCGGACCAAATCCTCGGCGCACCAGATTTCCGGCAAGGCCGCGATATTGTTCGATGGCCATTTTATTGCCGGGGACGCCGAAGGTCCATTGCATCGCCCGGGCTTTCGCGTTGTTGGCGTTGATCTCTTCGCCTTTTTTGTTCCAGCGTTTCTCGGTGCTTTTGCCGTCTACGGCATAGATTACCTCCCGACTTTTCTGGCCATTATCGTGCCACTCGGTGAACTGCTCGAGTCGGCCATCTTTATAAACTTTTTCTGATTTCTCAACATTGGTGGCGTGGTATTCCACCGCTTTACCGGTGAACGGGAGTTTTGAAATTTCGTAAACTTCGTGGAATACGCCGTTCATTTCGGCGAGTACCGGTGCGCCTTTGGGATCTTCGTTCACACGCTGTGTGCCTCCGGGAGGTGCCCCGGCCGGAACCGTGCCGCCGCTGCCGGGTCGCGGAACAGTCTCCATCCCGCCTACGGCACCTTCCCCGCCTTCCCCGCTCATGCCGCCGGGGCCACCCGCATTGCCGGAGTTGCCGGAAGGAGGGCTCGGGGGATTCGTATCAATCGGGGGTTCATCCTTGGAACAACCGAAGGCCAAAAGCAAGGCCACCACTGGTATGGGCATGAAATGACTCATCGTTTTGATTGCAGCTGATTTGCAGGGCGACAGATCATGGGGTTTGTTTTTTTGGAGGGACGGTTACTTTCACCGTTTTCACTTTGCCTGATTGAAAAGTAAACTCTACCTCGTGGGCAGTGGCCGTGCCCGATGCACGCACTTGAACATTCTCGTACACCCAAGCGCCGCCTTCAGCACGGTCGGGTTCACCAAAGTCCGTATACACGATTCCCTCGGCTGTGTTGCTGTAAAGTTTTTCGATCTCTCCGGTGGCCCACACTCGAACGCGGCCTTGCGGATCGGGCGCAGCAGCCACTTCACTTCCATCCTCGTTCCACTCTTTCACCGCGACTTCCTCGTCATCAAGATAAGTCGTCTCATGAGCTTTGTTGCCGTTCTCGTACCATCCTGCCGCGGTGCCCTCGCGACGGCCGGCTTTGTAAAAAGTCTCACTCATTTTTTTGCCACTCTCGTACCACTCGGTTTTCACCCCCGCTTGCCGGCCTTCTTTCCAGTTGGCTTCCCAGGATTTCTCACCGTTTTCGTACCACCAAGTTTCGGAGCCGGTTTGCTTGCCGGCGTCGTATTGTTTTTGGCTTTTCATCTGGCCGGTTTCATACCATTCGGCATAACGGCCTTGCGGTTCGTCGTCCGCCCACATCGCTTCCCAAGCTTTGCTGCCGTCAGAAAACCATCCGGTAGCCCGACCCTGACGTAGACCATTTTCAAAATGAGTCACACTTTTTTCGCGACCGTTCTCGTGCCACCACACTTCTTTGCCATCCTGCATTCCATTTTGGTATAAAACTTGAAACTCCATTTTCACTCCGCCCGGATGCCATTGAATGGTGGATCCGTTTAACACTCCGGTTTGGTATTCGCTCTGACCGGCACGTGCCCCATCCGGATGCCACCAGATTTCCTGACCATTCTCGCGCCCATCCACATAAGTCGTTTCCTGTTGGCGTTGGCCATTGGGATGAACCCAAACTGCCTTGCCGGTGAATGGCTCGAGTTCGCCCGCCTTGATAACCTCGCCCGTGTCCTCATCAAAAATCAGCATCTCCGCCGACACCACCCGACTGGGATCACCGAGATCCGTGTGCTTTTTTTTGCCGCAACCACTGAGAACAAGTAGTGCCAAAGACAGCGAAATCATTGGGTTGAAAATATGCCGCATGCCCGATACTACCCCCGGCTAAGCCACTTGACAACCCTTGTTGCCGCAGACGCACCCCGTTGCACCCCAAAGCAAACCCATGCGAAACAAGTGTAACCGTGCCCAAAACCCGCGCGTCTGCCTTGTTAACGAACGGAACAGGAGACCACCATGAACAACAAAATCGCAATCATCCTAATCACCGGCGCGCTCGCCGCACCATCACTCACCCAGGGCCAAAGCAACCAGCGCGGTCAGAGCCAAAGCAACCAGCGCGGTCAGGGCCAGCAGCAGCATGGTGCGCCAAACTCCGTGCGCAGCCAAAGCGGCCCAGGCAGCAGCATAAATCGCCAATCCGTCCGCCAACCTCTTAGCAGCACCAATAGCGGCCAACAGGGCAACTCCGGCCAAACCCAAAAACCTTCGCAGGGTGGCGGCAATAGCGGTCGCAAACCCCAAAGCGGCATGACCCAAATCGAAATTGGCGGTGAACAAAATGGCGGTGAACAAAACGGGGGGCAACAACGCCAACGCGTGAACATCAAAGAAACGCTCGACCTCACCGATGAGCAAGCTGCCCAACTCAAGGCCATCCATGAAAAATGGCACAAACATGCCAAGGCCATTCACGGTAATAAAGAACTCTCCAAGGAAGAGAAAAAAGCCAAGCTCAAAGAAGGCTTCAAAAAAATGGATGCCGCAGTGCGCGAACTGCTCAGCGAAGAACAATACGCAAAACTGAAAAAACTTCGCCAGTCCTCCGCCCGCCCCAACCAAAATGGCAACAGTGAAAACGGCCAGCAAAACGGCAACGGCAACAGCAACTCCCAACATCGCCAACGCCTCATCAAAGAACTCGAGCTCACCGAGGAACAGGTCAAAAAACTCCGCGCGGTTGACCAGTACGCGACAAGGAAGATCAAAGGCATCATCGCCAACAAAGAGCTTTCCAAGGAAGAAAAGAAGGAGCAAATCAAAGCCGTCCACCAGCAGGCTCACAACCGCCGCATGGAAATTTTCACCGAAGAACAAATCATTAAGCTCCAGAAGATCCGCGCTCACATTCGCGAACAGCGCCAGCAACAGGAGCAAAACGGCGGCGGTAATTCCTCCGGTCGTCCCCAGTCTCATCAACAAGGCAACGGCACCAAGCCCAGCCAAGAAGGGGGCAGCGGCCTCGGCGCAACGCATAACAAGCCGCACAGCAAAGTCGTTCTCTATTGCATTCCAAGCTGCGGCTACTGCACCAAAGCGGCCGACTTGCTCAAATCAAAGGGCGTCGACTTTGTGCGGAAAAATATTCACACTGACCAGAAGGCCCGCGCCGTGGTCGCCAAAAAAACCAAGGACGCCGGCATCCAATGGCGCGGCGGAGTTCCAGTTATCATCGCCGGCGACAAAATCATTGTGGGATTCAACAAGACTGCCCTCAATCAGCTTAAATAACCCACCGGGCTCAAGCCCCAATTTCACCCCGGCTATTT
>CAUZWB010000226.1:0-4629 GCA_963583525.1 Verrucomicrobiia bacterium
TATAAAAATACGCATTATAAAAACTTAGGTTGCTCGCCAAACTCAATGAAGCAAAGAAGACTCGCTCGAAGATTTACACCGCCTCGTCACCGGTCTCCCCGGTGCGGATGCGAATGGCGCTTTCCACGTTGGACACAAAAATCTTCCCGTCGCCGATCTTGCCGGTGCACGCGGACGCTTGAATGGCTTGCACGGCGTTGTCCGCCTGGCCATCGGGCACCACGAGTTCCAGCTTCAGCTTGGGAAGAAAGTCCACCGTGTACTCACTGCCGCGGTAAATCTCCGTGTGGCCTTTTTGCCGACCGAAGCCTTTCACTTCGGCCACGGTCATGCCCACAATCCCCAGCTCCGTCAAAGCCGCTTTCACGTCTTCGAGTTTAAAGGGTTTGATGATGGCATCGATGCGCTTCATTTTGTACAGGTTGCTGGGGGGGATGTTAACAACTCGCGCGAAGCTGTAAACCGGAATCGTATTTTTTCGAAAAATAAATTTTAAACTTTTTGTTAGATTCAGAATTGACAAGTTTTAGAAAGCAATCTCGACAGCGCTCCATTGCCCCGCTAAATCTTCCGCCGATGGGTTCGCTCTACCGCCATTGCCTTCGTCCGCTACTGTTTTTGCAGGATTCGGAGGCCGTTCACAACCGCGTTTTGCGGGGGCTTTCCGTGTCCGCACGCCTGCCCGCGTTGCCGATGCTGGCCGATGCCCTCTATGGCGCGCCGGATTTGCCGGTCAATTTTGGCGGGTTGAAATTTCCCAATCCCGTCGGGCTCGCCGCCGGGATGGACAAAGCCGCCGCCGCCGTGCCGATGTGGGAGCGGCTCGGATTTGGCTTCGCCGAGCTGGGCGGCGTGACGCGCCACGCGCAAACGGGCAATGACACACCGCGAATGTTTCGCGCCGTGGCGGACCGCGCGCTGGTTAATCGAATGGGCTTCAACAATCCGGGCGCCGAGGCGATGGCTGAATCACTGCGCGACTGGCGCGCACGCGAACAATGGCCGACGCATCCCATTGGCATCAACCTCGGCAAATCAAAGATCACGCCCTTGGAGGAAGCGACAGAAGATTATGCGTTTTCGTTTGGCGCGCTGCAGGGCTTAGCGGATTTTTTTGTGGTCAACGTCAGCTCCCCCAACACGCCCAACCTGCGCGAGTTGCAGGGCAAAAGTGCGCTGGATGAAATTCTGAAGACGCTCCGCGCGGTAAACGCCGACGTGCCGCTCTTGATAAAAATCGCGCCCGATTTATCAACCGAAGCCATCGATGATGTGCTCGACCTCGCCACCACCCATTCCCTCGCCGGCATCGTGGCCACGAATACCACCATCGAACGGCCGTCTTCAAATGACTCGCAGTGCAAAAAAATTTACGCCGAAACCGGCGGCCTCAGTGGCGCGCCGTTGCGCGCGCGCAGCACGGAAATCATCGCCCACATTTTCAAACACACCAACGGCAAGCTGCCCATCATCGGCGTAGGCGGCATTTTCACAGCGGACGACGCGTGGGAAAAAATCACCGCCGGCGCCAGCCTCGTGCAAGTGTACACCGGCCTAGTTTACCAAGGCCCCTCCATCGCGGCCGACATCGTGCGCGGGATCAAAGCTCGGATGGAAAAAGAGGGCGTGCGATTGCTTTCGGATGTGGTGGGTTCGGCGGACTCGCAAGCTCGTCCCTCCAGATAACGCGCCTCTCCAATGGAGGGACGAACTTGCGAGTCCGGAGCGTAACTTAATTCAACCGCTCTTCCACCAAATCCATAATCCGCGCACTGGTTTCCTCGGGCGTTTCGCCGGCGTTGTTAATCACCGTGGCACCGTCGGCCACCTTTAGCGGCGAGGCGGCGCGGGTGCTGTCGCGTTGATCGCGGGCGGCGAGATTGTCCGAAACGCCATCAGCATCACGGCGGGCTTGGCGCACGGCGGCGGCGGCGTCCATATAAAATTTGTGCGGCGTCTCGGGGAAAATGTTGGACCCAATATCACGCCCCTCCATCACAAGATTGCCAAACTGCACGCACGACCGCTGGCGTTCCTTCATCCAATCGCGCACAAACGGCACGGCCGCCACGTGACTCACGGCGGCGCTGGTTTCCTCCGTGCGGATTTCTGCCTCCGGAAAATAACCATCCACCTCCAGCCAAATACTGCCCTCGCGGTTCACCAACTCCGCTGGCCAATCTCGGCAAAGCGCGGCGACGGCCTCAGCATCGTTGACCTCAATTTGCTTTTGCAACGCGTACCACGCAAAGGTGCGGTACATCGCGCCGGTGTCCACGTAGGCGTAGCCCAGCGCGGCAGCGATGATTTTGGCGTTGGTACTTTTGCCACTGGCGCTGGGGCCGTCGATGGCGATGACGATTGGGTCACTCATTATTCAGCAAACAAATCCTCGCTTGAGAGCGTATTGCCATCGGCATCTCGGATTTCTGCGCCGAGACCAGCGGGTGGGGCGGCGGCGAGTTTTTGGAAAAAATCAGGGAAAGTTTTCTTCACACACGATGGATTGCGCAGGCGGATGCCGCCGATTTTCAGGCCGAGCATCGCAAAACACATCGCCATCCGGTGGTCGTTGTAAGTGTCGATTTCCGCGCCGTGCAGGTCGGGCGAAGGCTCGATGTGCAGCGTGTCGCCTTCCTCGGTGATGCGCGCGCCGCATTTGGTCAGCTCGGTGCGCAGCGCACGCACGCGCTCGCATTCCTGCACTCGCAGCCGATGCAGCGCGGGGAAGCTCACCGGATGCTCGGCCAAGGACGCGAGCACGATCGCGGTCATGATGCTGTCGCCGAGGTCGGTGTTGTGCGTCACCTCTCGCGGCAGATTGATGAAGCGCGGAAACTGCGCGTCGATTTGCCAACCGGTGAGCGGCCAGTGCGTCACCTCGATTCCCTCGTGAATGCAGTTCACACCCCAAAAATAACTGCCGCTGGAAGCATCCGGCTCGATGGCAAACTCACCGCCCGCGTGCGGGAACGCCTCGATGAGTTCGTGCGTCATGTTCAGGTAAGGCGCTTCGTCCACGTTGTCGCCCACGATGTCGACAATCCACGTGCCCGCGCGCGCGGAGAGCAGCAGCGCACTGGCAAACTGCGAGCTGTGTTGCAGGCTCACCGTGCAGGCGATTTCGCGCGGGCCGGTTCCGTGAAAAACCGCCGGCAACAAATCGTTGTCAGAATCAATGCGATACTTCATCCGGCGCAACGAGTGGAACAACTCGCTCTGCGGCCGCACGTGCATTCGGTCCACGCCGCTCAAGCGCACCGCCCCCTCGGCGAGACAAACGAACGCGCCCAAAAACCGCGCCGCCGTGCCGGCATTGCCCACGTGAATTTCCAGCGGCGCCTCAGCCGTGCCGGCATTAGGCACCCGCCCGCCGAGGCCCTGCACGGTGAGATGGCGATTGCACGGCTCGGCGGCATCCTCCGCCACCGCAATCTCGAAGCCTAGCAGCCGCAGCGCGTCCACCATTATTTGTGTGTCCTCGCTCCACAACGCGCCAGTGAGCCGCACCTCGCCATCGGCGAGCGCCGCAAGAATCAGCGCGCGATTGGTGATGCTCTTCGACCCCGGCACCGTCACGTCCGCCGTCACGGGACCGGTCATTGGCACAATCTCGATTATGTCGGGCAACGCCATTTCAACTCGCCTCCTTCAGCCAATCCGCGCGATGCGATTGGGCTTGGGCGAAAAATTTCTCCAACGCCGCCGCGTCCTTGGCGTTCAATGCCGAGCGCAGTTGGGACAGTTCATTTTGCAAATCCTCCACCGCCGCCGCGATGGCTTCGGCGTTATCCAACGCGATATCGCGCCACATTCCGGCCTCGCCGGAGGCCAACCGCGTGGTATCACGAAAGCCCGTGCCGAGAAAATCCGATTCGCCAGCGCGCGGTGAAGTCAGCACCGCGTTGACCAACGCACTGGCCAACACGTGCGGCAAATGACTCGTGCGCGCCACGATGGCGTCGTGATCGGTGGCGGTGAGATTCACCACGCGGCTGCCGAGCGCTTCCCAAAATTCCGTCACCACTGCCACATCATTGGCCGCGCTAGCCTCAGTGGGTGTCACCGCGCATACCGCGCCCTCAAATAAATTACCGCTCGCGTGGGCCACGCCCGCCTTTTCCGAGCCGCACAGTGGATGGCTGCCCACAAACCGCGACAGCACCGGCTCCACCGCCGCCACCACGCTGGATTTCACGCTGCCCACATCCGTGACGATGGCATCCGCCGCCAAGTGCGGCTTCAACGCCGCCGCCAATTCGCCCATCCGGCCCACCGGCATGCAGAGAATAATAAGATCCGCATCGGCCACCGCCTCGGCGACATCGAGCGTGGCCTCGTCCACCACGCCCGCCGCGAGGCATTCGGCAATACTCTCCTCCCGTCGCACCAGCCCACACACGCGACCGGCGACGTCACGCTGCTTCGCCGCCAGCCCGATGGAACCACCAAGCAAGCCCACACCGATGAGCGTTAATTTTTGCAATTGCACCGGCGTGATAGTGGAGGGGAACGAGGAAAGGTTCAATTTTCAAATGAGCCCTGAAAATTGGTGATTAAGAATTCCCCTCTTTCGCCCGCGCAAGAATCACTTCCGCCAGCAACGCTTCGTTGCCCTCACTGCCAATG
>CAUZWB010000227.1:0-4622 GCA_963583525.1 Verrucomicrobiia bacterium
CTCTCTTTATCACCTCCAAAAAACACGCGAATGCCGTGGCCGAAGGCAAAGTAGCTAACTCCGTGAAGGGCAAAAAGCGCGCGATGCTCGGCAAGCACGTGGCCGGCGGATACGTGCGGTTCGCCGGAATCGCTGATGTCATTGAAGTGATGGCCGAAGGAGAGGAAGAAGCTGCAATGGCGGTCGACATCCTTCGCAAATTCGACGAGGCCTCCTTCACCAGCGACATGACGTCCATGAATGCCACGCTCACCTTTACGGACAAAAAAACCAACAGCTTGAAGCAGCTCATCGATTTATCGATCAAATTTGCTGAAATGGCTGGAGAAATCGGCAATGACCTCGAATTCAAAGCAGAAGCGGAAATTGAAGGCATCGAGATTGAGCCTGCGGTAGAAGAAATCGCCCCCCGTAAAAAGTAGCCAAAATCAGCGTTTTTTCACGCGTCCGGCCGTTTTACAGCGGCCGGGCGTTTTTTTTTTGGTTTTCCATTCAAAAAATCGAATTATTTCCTAAAGCCACCCCCCTTTTCTGCCGACTTATAGTTAGCGACAAACAGCTAATAACGCTGTCAACCACGTCCAAGGATGGACTCATCGAGCAAGTGCTGCTCGAGAGGTGGTATTATGAGAATCAACACGGAAGTTGAAAACAGCAGTTCCGCGCGCGACTTAAGTCACGCCGAGACGCTCAAGAAATTCGGCCTCTTCTTTCAGAAGATGGGCGAGCTGGATCTTGCTGTGTCCGTGTACTCCCGCGTGCTCGACCTCGGTGCCGATTCCCCCGAACTGCGCTACAACTTCGGCGCCGCACGCCTCAAACAAATCCGCCCCACCGAAGCCCTCGAACATTTCAAAGCCGCCGCCCGCCGCGAACCCTCCGCCCACGGCATCCACCTCGGCATGGCCAATTCCCACCAACTCCTTGGCGACATCACCGCCGCCGAGGCGTGCCTCAAACAGGAACTGCTCATCAACCCCGAAGCCGCCGATGCCGCCGTAAATCTCGGCTGGATTTTGGAGGAACAAAATCGCATCCCCGAGGCGCTCATGGAATATCGCAAAGCGCTGTACTACGAGCCCAACGACGCCAACCTCCGCTGGAACCACGGCCTCGCCTGCCTCATGCTCGGCGACTTCGCCAAAGGCTGGCGTGATTATGAATTCCGCTGGAAAGCCCGCCAGAAAAAGAAACCCGAATTTGATGCCCCCGAATGGCGCGGCGACTCCCTCGAAGGACGTAGCCTGCTGCTCCACACCGAGCAGGGCTTTGGCGATTCCATCATGTTCCTGCGCTTCGCCCGCCAACTCGCCCGCGCCCGCAACCGCGTTTCCATCCAATGCCAACCCCAGCTCAAGCGCCTCTTCAAAGGCGTGCCCGAGCTCGATACCGTGGTGTCCCCCGGCGATGCCCTGCCCGCCTTCGACGTACACGCCCCCTTAATGAGCCTCCCCAAACTGCTCAAGCTCCAACGCGAAACCGATCACCACAGCCCCCCTTACCTCAGCCCTGTCGAAGCTTCCCCGTCAAAACTCCCCGGCTACAAACCCGGCTACAAACACATCGCCGTCACCTGGACCAGCGCGCCGCACAGTGAAATCACCGAAAAGAAATCCATCCCCTATTCGCTGTTCAAAAATATTTTTGATACCCCCGGCTGTCAATTTTACAGCGTGCAAATCAATGCCGATGCCACCGCCGTGGCCGATATGAATCAACGCTCCAACGTGCACGACCTGCGCGATCACATCGGCGATTTTGCCGACACCGCCGATATCCTCAACCAGGCCGACCTCGTGCTTTCCGTGGATACCGCCACCGCCCACCTCGCCGGCGCGCTCGGTCGCCCTTCATGGACGCTCCTGCCCCACGCCGCCGATTGGCGCTGGCGGCTCCATCGCAACGACACCCCGTGGTATCCCACCATGCGCCTCTTCCGCCAAAGCCAAACCAATCATTGGGATGATGTGATGGAAGAAATCCAGCATTGCCTCTTAAATTACGGCGCAGAACTGCGCACTTCAGAACTCGCCGGAGGTGTGGTGGAAGCCCCAATGTAGTCTCGGCCCACCGGGCCGGCCTACAAAATTATCCCACTGCGGGCGAGGGCGCTTGCAGGCCGGCGTTGACGAAGGCGTCGAAAAGATTCTCCGGAATGGCGCGATGAAAGTCGCCCGGAATATCCTGCCCCCCCGAGAGAAATGAGATGGGCAATTGGGTGGCCAGCATCACATTCCACACTTTGCTCCAGCGTTCGGCTTCATCAATGTGCGTCAGCAAAATGCCCGAGAGCGACAAATGCGAAAACGCGCGCGCCTGCCGAAGCAGCAAACCCAAATCGTACGAGGCATTGAGCACCAGTTGAATTTCCATGGGCGGCATATCCGCCAAACCGCGCGCGAGGGCTTCCAGCGCGGTGGAATTATTTGTCGCCACGCCCGGCAAATCCACAAACCGAATCGTGTCTTCCGGCGGCTGATCATTGTCATCCCAAAACCGTTCCACCGGAATTTGCATCAGCTCGCCGTGCAGGCTGAGAAACTCCGCAGTGTTGCCGCGGTCGCCATCCAGCCGCCACGCGCGCACCGGCTTGCCATTCACCAGCGATTCCTGCGTCATCCATTTGCAGAGCGCGGTGGTCTTGCCCGTGCCCGGCGGGCCCACCAACACGCGCACCGGATTGCCCGGCCGCTCCACGCGCCGGGCGATTTGATTCCAATACTCCGAGAGCACATCGCGCAGCAGCTCCATTTCCTCAATCAAATTGCGCGGCTTGGTGCCGCCCAAAAAATTACGCGCGTGCGCCGAAAGCCAACGCGCGTGCGAAGGTAGCAAACCCAATTCCTCCAAAACCTGCACCGCCGGCATCGCCGCCACTTCGGGGCGGCCACCCTGCGCTTGAGCGATCATTTGCGCCAGCTTCGCAGGCATTTTTGCGTCCGGATTGAGGGCGTTGCTTTGCAGCACGCTCGAGGCGCCGCGCTCGGTTAATTCTTCTTCCAATTCGCCCACGCGGGTGGCCAGTTGGAGCATCGCCTCTTTTTCGGAACGCTCGGGGGTGGATTTTGTGGCGAGCACTTCCACTTGTTTGCCGTTCCACATCCGCTTGAGCACTCCCGCTTGCACGGGGCGCACGTTGAGGATCACGGCGTCGACGCCCAGTTCGTCGCGCACTTTTTCCAGTGCGTCCTGGGGCGAATCGGCGATGAGTTTGACAACATTCATTCGGCGGGTGGCAATTGCCGGTGACCGCGCGGCCACCATTTATTGAATGGCCGGGATTGACGCCACGGGCACAATCTCAATCTTCGGTGGCAGCTCCTCGTAGCTGAGGAACGCCAGCTCGGGGAACTTCGCCGCAAAGAACTTGCGGAGTCCAGCCCGAATCATTGCCGAACAAATAATCACCGGCGGTTTGCCCTCGGCAATCATCGGCTGAATGGCCTGATGCAGTTGATGCGAAAGGTGCTCGGCGATCTTTGGATCGATCAAAAGTTGCATTTCATTTTGCGTAGGCCGAATGCCTTTCACCATTTCCTCTTCGAGCCAAGGATCCAGCGTGATGGACGGCAGATTGCCCGATTCGTCGAGGTACGGCTTCACCACCTGCACGCCGATGGAACGGCGGGCTTGTTCGGAAAGTTCGTCAGGGTTTTTCGTGGTGGCCGCGTAGTCGGACACACGCTCGAGGATGCCCACCATGTTGCGGATGGACACGCCCTCGGCCAGTAGATTTTGCAACACCCGCTGCACTTGGCCCACCGAAAGCAAGTTCGGCACCAGCTCATTCACCAGCGCGGGGTGGTCTTCCTTCAAATTATCCAGCAACACCTGCACGTCCTGTCGGCTGAGAATCTGGTGGCAGCTGCGCTTGATCGTCTCGCTGAAATGCGTCACCAACACTGACGCCGGATCCACCACCGTGTAACCCGCCACCTCGGCGTTCTTGCGTTCCACCTCGGTGATCCACGTCGCCGGCAAGCCGAACACCGGCTCGGTCGTCTGCACGCCCGGCAGCACCTCGGTGCTATTATTCGTATTCATCGCCAGCCAATAGCCCGGCATCACCTCGCCGGTGGAAATCATTTGGCCACGGAAAATAAACCGATATTCATTGGGCTGCAGTTCCAAATTATCCCGCAACCGCACGGCGGGAATGATGAAGCCCATATCCTGAACAAAATTGCGGCGCACACTCGTCACGCGCTCCAGCACATCGCCGCCCTTTTTCGGATCCGCCAGCGCCAGCAGTCCGTAGCCCAGTTCAATTTGCAACGTATCCAAGTGCAGCAACTCCTCGAGCTTCTCCGGCCCGGAAGGTTCGGCACCTTCACCGCCGCCATCGCCATCGGCTCCGCCGCCATCAGGCAATCCGGGCGTAGTTCCGCCGTCGGCGGGGCGCTCCATAATCATGCCCTTTTCTTCAAAATTAGTGTTCATGAAATAAAACACGCCGCCCATCACCGTGAAGGGGAACCAAGGCAGAATGCCCGTTGCCAGCGCGAAGGCAGCGAGGATGAAAAGCGTGATCGAAAGGATTCGCAACACATTCGGTTGCAGAAAAAGCTGCGTGGCCAGCGTTTGGCCGAGGCTTGCTTTGTCCGCCGTGCGCGTCACCAAAA
>CAUZWB010000228.1:0-4616 GCA_963583525.1 Verrucomicrobiia bacterium
CGCGGAAGCGTTTGTAAAAACCACCGGCGACTACGAGTGGGCGCGCGAGTGTTTCCGCGATGACCGTACCGGCATTCTCCGGCAGCCAAGTGTCCGCGTGTAAAAATAGAACAACATCGCCGGAGGCCCGTTGCGCGCCAAGGCGGAGTTGCTTGCCACGACTGGGTTCGCTTTCGATGACGATGCAGTTGTGGTCGCGAGCGATGGCTCGCGTGTCGTCTGTACTGCCGGCATCGACAACGATGATTTCCTTCACCTCGGGAATGGCCCGTGCGCGCTTGAGCGTCTCAGGTAATTCGCTCGCCTCATTGAGCGTGGGGATGATGACCGACAGGGCCGGCATGGCCTAGTCGTCCTTGAGGTTTTCGTAGGCACCGAAGTCGCTGAAGAAATGTTTTTTGGCGAATTTGTAGATCCAGTTTTTTTCGGGGACTTGCTCGGTGCGGTTCCATTGGCTGGGGCGATTTTGCATGGCTTCGAGTTCGGCCAGGGCGGTTTTGCGGGCGGTGCCGTCGGGGGCGTTGTGTTTTTCGACGAACTCTTTCACCTTATCGGGGCGCTCGAGCATGATGCAGCCGCGGGTGGTCTCGCTGCTCATCTTGCGGAAGTCGGAGAGGTATTTGCTTTGCACGAAGACATCGCGGATGTGGCGGTCGTCGTTGATATTTTCCTTGGCGAATTGAATAATGGGGCACGGCTCGATGGCGCCCCACGGGCTGATGTGATGGCTGATGCCGGTGGCGGCGGGGCACAGCGCCTGGCCGTCGTCCATATAATAGGCGTCGATGAGCGCGAGCGGTTTTTCGCAGCGCATGTTGACGACGAACTTGCGTACCTTGATTTGCTGCTCGGGCGTGAGGCAAAGCTCCTCGCTGGGCTCGGGACCTACGGGGCGGTAGGTGTGGTACCACGCGTACATCACGCCAAGGTCGATGAGTTTGTCGAGCCACTCTTCGCGCAACAGGTCGTCGAGGTTGTTTTGGCAAAGGCTGGTGGCCACGCCGGTGAGTAGTTTGTTTTCCACGCAGTTCAAAATGCCCTGCATGCTCTTGCTGTAAACATCCGCCTTGCCGCGGCGCTCGTCGCTGACCAACTCGGTGCCCTCGATGGAAATGAGCGGGGTGACGTTGCCCATCGCGCGCATTTTTTTCGCAACGTCATCAGTGATGAATTGGCCGTTGGTGAAAATTTGAAAATAACAATCCTGATGCTCGGCCAAAATATCGAGCAGCCCCTTGTACATAAACGGCTCGCCGCCGAGGATGCCGAAGAAACTATTGCCCGCCTCGCTGGCTTCGTCGATGAGCCGGTGCAATTGCTCGGCCTCAATCTTCTCCTGCTTTGCCGCGACATCCACCCAACAGCCTTGGCAGCGGAGGTTGCAGGAATTGAGCACCGAAATATAAAGAAACGGCGGAAAGTACTCGCCCTTTTTCAGGCCTTTTTTAAACCGCTGCACACTCCTCATTCCGCGCCAGCCGAAGTTGTAGGCAAACTTCCAGAGCAGACGTTTATCCGTCTCGAGCAAAACCCGCTTAGCCATCCGGAGGTACATGGGCGGACTATCGTCCGCGAAGAACCAATGTTCAATGACCAATATCCAGTTATTGGGATTTGGGCATTGGACATTGATCCGTTGCCCCATTACTCTTTTCGCATGAAAATACTCTCTTCAACGCGGCGATCTTTCTTGGCGATTTCGGGGCTAGGCTTGGCGGGGACGGCTTTGGCGCAGGTGCGGCCGCCGGTGACGCAGCCTAAGGCGACTTCAGGCGATGCGGTGGCGGAGCCGGATTGGGAGAAGCGACTTTCGATTTCCGTGGGGCCAAGAAAGGCGGACCTTGTCGGCACGAACGAAAAAGTTTTGCAGGCGGCGGTGGATTACATGGCGGCGATGGGCGGAGGCACGGTGCGGGTTTTGCCGGGCGAATATCTGCTGCGCAACGCGGTGCATCTGCGCAGCAACGTGCGGCTGCTCGGCAGTGGCGCGGAGAGTGTCTTGAAAAAGGAAGCGTCGGCGACGGTGAAGCTGGCCGACGACAGTGACTGGTACGACCAGGAAATTACACTGGCCAACGGCAAGGGCTTTGCAGTGGGCGATGGCGTTTGCCTGCGCGCGAAGAATCCGCACAACGGCAGCAGCACCGTCATCAAGCGCACGCTCGTGGCGCGCAGCGGGAACCGCTTCAAGCTCAACGCCGGCTTGCGGAAGAATCTTTGGCTCACGGGCAACCCGACTTGCTCGACGCTGTTCCCCATTTTGAATTGCGAGCACGTCAAGCACGTGGCCATCGAGAACATCACGCTCGATGGCAATCGTAAAAACAACGCCAACCTCGACGGCAACTACGCCGGCTGCATCTTCGCGCAGGATTGCAGTTGGCTGACCTTTCGCGGCGTGGAGGCGCGCAACTATAATGGCGACGGCTTCAGCTGGCAGATTTGCCACGACGTGGTCGTCGAAGGCTGCCACTCGCACGACCACGCGGGCCTCGGGCTGCATCCGGGCAGCGGCTCGCAACGCCCCGTGATGCGCGGCAACAAGCTGGTGCGCAACCACATCGGCATCTTTTTCTGTTGGGGCGTGCGGCACGGGTTGGCGGAGAAAAACATCAACCTCGAGAATGACATCGGCATCTCCATCGGCCATCGCGACACGGACAATTTTATTTTGGACAACGACGTGCTCCGCAGCAAAAAGGGCGGCATCGTCTTCCGCGCGGACGACCGCGGCAAGGACTTCGGCCCGCACCGCAATCGCATTGAGAAAAACCGCATCATCGACAGCGGCAATGAGGCCGGCATCGGCATCGACGTACGCGGCAACATCCGCGACATCACGCTCAAGGCCAACGAAATCCGCGAGACGCGCGGCCAGCAAAAGCGAGTCGGCATCCACGTCGGCAAGGAAACCCGCGACGTAAAACTCGAGGGCAACAAAATCGAAGGCTTCAAGACGGCGGTAGTGCGGGAGCAGAAAAAATGATGCGCATCGCATTTTTGGCGATGGCGATTCTGTCGTGGCCGAGTTGCGGGCACCTTCGCTGCTGAGTTCTTGAGATTGCTAGGGCACAAAAAAGCGGCGCCCGTTTTGGGCGCCGTTGTGGGGTTAAAGTGATCCGGTCGCGTTTGTTTAGCTGGCTGCGAGGTTGGCGAGGGCTTCGTCGCGGCGGGCGCGGGCTTCATCCACGCAGTGCGTGCCGAGGCTTTTGCGGACGCGGCGTTTGGTGAAGTCGGCCAGGTGCAGCGTGTAATGCAGCCACCACGTGCCGTGGTTATTCCACAAATGGTGGTCCGGATTCTTTCGGTTGACTCTTACGGATAGGGTTTGTGCTTTCATTGTGCGCTTGTTTTAAACGCTTCAGGTTCCAGAAATAAAATCACCGCTAATGATGTGCATCAGCGGCGGATCATCTCCTCGGAGTTTGTTGTTTGGGGATTGGTCCCACACATCGGCCGATAACACTGTCATCTTAAGGCACCTTGGCTTGCCGTTGCCAGGTTGCCAGGCTCAACTCAGAGCCATTCCTGATGCGCGGGGAAGGCAACATAATGAGCCACGGGCTGCAAGGGTTTTTTTGTCATACGGGGTTTTCCTTATAAACAGGTCATGAAATCAGCGTTACATTAACGAAATGCTGAAAATGGCGAGCAATGTGACCCCGCCTGTGCAGGCGAGGAACACGGTGTCAATTTTGGTCAATTCAATCTTCATACTCATTTAGACGGGAGCAACCCGGCCTTGTTACCGATTGTTTTTCGGCGGGCTTGTGGTAAGCTCGGGCATGCGAACAATTATCCGACTGGGGATCGTGCTCACCGTGCTCATCGTGTGTCAAACCGGCTTGGGGGAGGCAGCTGAGTTGGTAACACTGTTTGATGGCAAAACCTTGACCGGTTGGGAGGGGAACAAAAAATCATTTCGCATCGAGCAAGGTGCGATTGTGGCAGGGTCTTTGAAGGAAAAGATTCCGCGCAATGAATTTTTGTGCACCCAAAAGACGTACACAAATTTCATCCTCACGCTGGAGGTGAAGCTGCTCGGCGGCCCAAAGGCGAATGCAGGGATTCAGATTCGGACGAAGCGGATTCCGAATCATCACGAGGTGATCGGTTATCAGGCGGACATGGGGCAAGGCTGGTGGGGCAGTTTGTACGACGAATCGCGCCGCCGCACGATGCTGGCACGGGCCGATGCGGCGGTGATCAAAAAAGCGCTGAAGCCCGATGACTGGAATCGCTACAAAATCCATTGCGAAGGCCGGCGCATTCGGTTGTACATCAACGGGCAGCTCACGGTGGACTACACCGAGCCGGATCCGAAGATCCCGCTGGCGGGAGTGATTGCGTTGCAGATCCACGGCGGGCCGCCGAGCGAGGCTTGGTATCGGAAGATTACGCTTACGGAGCTGCCTTAATTCATCCCTGAAATGATCTTGCCAATCGGGTGTTTATTTGTGCGCTCACGGTGCGCAAACTGATCTCGGCACTATTTCCATCTATATCAGGACAGCCAGATGCGGAGCCCTTCCGCTTGGTGAGTTTTGCCCGTCGGGAGAAGACCGGTGCACGTTGGCTTTGACTGCAATCCGATGAGCGGCTAAATTGAACTGCGT